>NZ_WTKS01000134.1:0-321 GCF_011378625.1 Pseudoalteromonas sp. c7(2019)
AAAAACAAACTCGTACTAACTCTAAACGTTGTAAATCATTAATGCTAATTAAGTAGTCACTTACTTTGCTAAGCATGAGACAGTATGGGTCTAAGTGTTCATCATAGAAATCTTGTTCCTGAAAACTTTTTTTGTATGAGGTCGAAATAAGCTCTATATTTGGATACTCCCAAGAATAAGCTTCCATTAAAATAGTCTTTAATGTTGCTTTATATGGGTTATCGATGCCCTTATAAAGTTGCCATAATGTAGCACCAAATAACTCTTCAGCAGGTACACAATATAAGCCACCTAAGTCCAACCAATCATCGGCATTAATTT
>NZ_WTKS01000135.1:0-321 GCF_011378625.1 Pseudoalteromonas sp. c7(2019)
TGAAGAAGTGTGGCATCAACAAGTACAGCAAGATCTGGAAAGCGATATGTCATTAGGCATGGAATTAAGTGATTCTCTCAAGGAGTTCTCGTTCTAATGAGTGAGCATGTAACCGTATTATTAGATGAAGCAGTAGATGGCCTAGCGATTAAGCCTGACGGCATTTATGTCGATGGCACTTTTGGTCGTGGTGGACATTCTCGTCATATTTTATCAAAACTTGGTCCAAATGGACGTTTGATCGCGATTGATCGTGATCCACGTGCAATCGCAACTGCTGAAGCATTAAAACTAGAAGATAGTCGTTTTGAGATCGTTCAT
>NZ_WTKS01000136.1:0-320 GCF_011378625.1 Pseudoalteromonas sp. c7(2019)
AAAAAACTGAATATATTAACTAAAGAAGACTCAGCTAAAGTGCTTTCTATTAATAAAGTGCTTAACTCTGTAATATATTCAATAACACCACTAAACATCATGATCGCATTAACGAATATAATAGTTAAGATAGACAACAATTTTTGCTCAACACAAAGGTATCGCGCACTCAAATACAATCTATTTAGCATAGATAGTATTTTTATTTGCAAATAACGTTGTAAACTCAAAGCATTGACCTTAGTAGTTATATAGGTTTATTAAAAACAAACGACTTGAGCCACATTCCCTACTTCATTTTCAAAGCGTCTATTGTGATT
>NZ_WTKS01000137.1:0-317 GCF_011378625.1 Pseudoalteromonas sp. c7(2019)
GGCAACGAAGCCACTGCCACAGGCACTGGTGAAATAGATACCATTGCACCGACACTTGTACTTACCAGCCCAGGCTCAAGTAATGACATCACCCCGACACTCAGTGGAACAAGTGATGCGGTTGAAGGCACGGTTATTAACTTCACGGTTATGGACGATCAAGGCAATACACAAACCTTTACCACCACGGTGGATGCCGATGGCAACTTCTCAGTCGAAGTGCCAACAGCACTGGCAGAAGGGCCGTACACGATCACCGCCAATATCAGCGATGTGGCAGGTAACAGCACCGATATTACCGGCAACGGCACCATTGA
>NZ_WTKS01000138.1:0-316 GCF_011378625.1 Pseudoalteromonas sp. c7(2019)
GACAACTTAAAAACGTTAGGCTTACCCCTTTAATTTGAATCATCGTATCCGCCTTTCTTGTTACCAAGTAGGTTGATGTGATAATTCATATCCATTATTTTCATACTGAACGGTTGAGTACTTCACACTTGGCCTTAATTCTTTTTTGCGACAGGGTAACAACAAAAAATAACTGAACATCCATAAAATTTCACTCACCTCATAATGCTCCACAGCATATAATCACCATTTCTTAGTTTTTTGAATGCAATAACGCTGTACTATATGTACAACTAATAATTAGATTACTAATAGAAATGAAGGTTTTATGAACATA
>NZ_WTKS01000139.1:0-316 GCF_011378625.1 Pseudoalteromonas sp. c7(2019)
ATAGAGGTTGTTACATCCATTAAGGAATCTGTTAACGCCGCTAAAATACTTGACGAACCGGTAACCATCCAAGCAATTAACTTAACAATAATAAGTAAAGTAGCTGCTGCAATTGCGGCGTGCCCAGCTCGTTTTACAAGGGATGAGTATTCTTGTGGTTGCGTTGGTTGATTCACTATAATAGCACTCTAAAGACGGTAGATTTGGCATTATACCTGTTATCATTTCAGATACAAAACCTAGTCACATTCACTATTTTTCCTATTCAAATAACCTGCATAATGATTGATCATCGAGATTAATAAACGACGTCATT
>NZ_WTKS01000140.1:0-315 GCF_011378625.1 Pseudoalteromonas sp. c7(2019)
ATCGTTTGCTGGCGTCACACTTGGATCATCCGATGCCGGTAAACCATCAACCGTGCCATCGTTTGGCGTTAAGGTATACGCCGGTAAATCTTGACCACTGTTGACAAGATCAACACCGGCTTGGGTTAATACGACGGTATCACCATCAAGCGCGTAGTTGACGGTGTCGCTGAGCGTCACGGTCACATCGTCGCCATCTTCATCTGACGTAGTAAACGTAGACACCACGGCGCCAGGGACAACATTCGCCGCATCTTCCACAAAGTCATTTGAGTTCGTAATAGTGATCACCGGCGCATCGTTTGCTGGCGTCAC
>NZ_WTKS01000141.1:0-314 GCF_011378625.1 Pseudoalteromonas sp. c7(2019)
TTCTGTCATAGAGCAATGCTCGCCTAAAACGCCCATTTCATCATGCAGATAATGGTAACCACCGGTTTCTGTCCATTTCGCTTTTAATTGGCCTTTATCTTGATGGGCAACAACATATTTAATGGCGCGATGTAAAATCAAATCAGGATAACGTCGAATCGGTGAAGTAAAGTGAGCATACTCTTCTAAGGCTAAACCAAAGTGACCTAGGTTTTCGTCTTGGTAAACTGCTTGCTTCATTGAGCGAAGTAACATGGTTTGTAATAGTTCTTTATCATCACGTTCAGCAAAAGACTCTGCTAAATCAGCGTAAT
>NZ_WTKS01000142.1:0-312 GCF_011378625.1 Pseudoalteromonas sp. c7(2019)
TTATTCTTAATGCGTTTAGCGAGTATTGAAACCCTTGCAGGGCAATATCTTGAAGCAGATAAAGTGTTGAAGCAAATCAACTCTATATTACCAAATGATTATCAAGTGGTTATTTTACAGTCTCAGCTTGCTGTTGCGCAAAAAGATAAAGTCAAAGCGGAACAGTTATTAAAAAATGAGTGGAATAAAAGTAAGCAGGAAGAAATTGCTGTTGAACTTTATAACTTTTACAAAATAGATGACCCGAAAACTGCGACTGAGTTTCTTAATCAATGGTTAGCAAGCGCACCAGCGAGTGTTTATGCAAACTTG
>NZ_WTKS01000143.1:0-304 GCF_011378625.1 Pseudoalteromonas sp. c7(2019)
AGCAGAGAAAGGCCGCACTTACTTAAGTAAAGGTGAGATATTAGTTGCCTCTGGCAATATTAAAATCCAAAAAAATAAGTTAGCTTATCAGACTCTGTCTCAAACTGTTGTTGGCGTTGAGTCTGCAGATCTTGCATTGAAGCGAGTTGCTAAACTAAAAGTAATTGCTAACGAATGGGAAGACGGTGAAGATAACCTGATTGAAGGTAATAAACTCATTAAACGCGGAAAAGCCAACATTGTTGAAGGCGAAGCTAATATTGAGAAAGGCCAGAAATTGATCACATCAGGTAAAGCTAAAATG
>NZ_WTKS01000015.1:0-125640 GCF_011378625.1 Pseudoalteromonas sp. c7(2019)
TAAATACTCTCCCCCAGTAGTGGGAAGAATAGCAGGCTTCCATCACCACGCGGCACGGAGGGGTATTAGCTAAGAAGGCGTTGAGTTTAGCTCTGTTTAAACGTTTATTGCATTCTCTTTTATGGTTAGAATTAAAGCCAGCGACTTGGAATACATTTTTTGCCAAATCAATTGATAATGTGCTAATTTTCATGACGGACGTTCCCTTTTAACTGAGTGTGAGTTAACCAGTTTGGCGCATTGACGCCGTTTAGGGGAGCGTCCATCTCATCACCCATCCTAATTATTATGAAAAAAGCCAACAAAAACAGTATGAAGAGTGCATTTTTATAAATAATTAGTTACGCAAAAAACTGAGCTATGTTGATAAGATGAAAGTAAAAATAGACAGTCCGATAGGTCGACGACAATATAGCAAACGACTCGGCTGTATCGAACCGGCTGTCCTTTAAATAAAAAAGCGGAACATTACAGTGAACAAAGGCATGAATAAACTGACCTTGCGAGGACAAACGAAAGTGAATGCGCAATGGCAAATGTATTACCTTGTTCATAATACAGAAAAGCTGCAAAACACGATGCATTAAGAAGGGTAAGCCCTCTTACTCTAAATAAAAGCCACTCAAACACCCGTAATCCCTTCCAAAACGCCAATTAAAACAATATCAAACACTTCTATATTCTGCGTAAAAATACAGTAATCAATTGAACCAAAATAGGAACTCAGCTATGGTTTGTTTATCAATAAAAACAAATTTAAAAACGAGTTAATCTACAGGCTCGTTAGCCTTCATAGGATAGGGATGAGAAAACTTTGAAACTATATGGAATTATATTAGCTATTTTAATAAGTGGCTGTTCAGCTACCGGCGTAAAATTTGTTGAACCGACTCTGATCAACAAAAAGACTGCCACTATATATTTTATGAGGCAGGATAAATTTCTTGGTGCTGCTGGATGTCGAACTGTATTAGTAAACAATTCTGATATTGGGTGTATCAAGAATGCGGGCTTTTTGAGAGTGGAAACTCCTCCAGGTAAGCGAGTTATTAAATTACCAAAAGTAACTGAAACAGATTGGGCGAATGAAACTTCAGTTGAGCAAGATTTTAAGTCTGGTGAAATTTACTATTATGAATGGACCCATGAACTAGAGGATTTTTATGTAATTCCTGCTGGCGCTCTAGTTGTAACTGGTGGGAAGACAAAAGCCTCCATTATCAAACACACTGAGCAGACAGCTTTACCAATATTAAAAGAACTCAGAAATTCTAAAAATGAAGGCTAACAAAAACATTATGGAGGGAATTTTACTCGCTGGCCTTCGGCCAAAGCGCTTGTAAAATCCCCATATTCAAAGCGTTACCAATATCCGCTCATGGCACAAACCGGAAATCACCCCTCCATAAATTCCGTATTTATACATTAAGGTTTTTAAGCCTTAATGTAATTAATTTTCAACCATTCAAATATTTAGCTAAACCTAATTTTACTTACATTTAAGGTAGGCTCTAATTAACAATGCTCAATTTATGCACTATACTTTAGCTGAATTTAGTTTAGTTTTTTAAAGCTGTCGCGAATTCTCAATTTAAGTGGCACTGGCCAAAAAAAGTTTAAAATAATACATATTAGTTAAATAACAATTGATAACCATTTTCGTTTAGATTAGTATGTACGCACTAAATGAAATTGAGAGTGGTTTGTATTCATGTATATTTGTCTTTGTCACGGTGTGACTGATAAAAAAATTGAGCAAACAATTGACGATGGTGCAACGACCATGCGTGAATTAACTAAAGAGCTTAAAGTAGGCAGCCAATGCGGTAAGTGTTGTGGTTGTACTAAAAAGATCCTTAATCGCAGACTTATTCAGATTGCGGATGTGACGGATCAAGTTGCTTAATTACATATAAAATTTAGATATAAAAAAAGCAGCTTTTTAGCTGCTTTTTTTATGCTTGTTACTATTTACAGTTGAGACTGCAAGTAGTTTTTAATACCCGTATTTTTAATAAGCAATTGTTGGGTTTCTAACCAATCAATTTGCTCTTCTTGCTCATTTAAAATGTGGTCAAGGGCTTCACGGGTAATGTAATCTTTTTTGCTTTCAGCCAGTTTTACTGCGCTTTGCAACTCGCCAATAGTATCAAGTTCAAAACTCATGTTAGCTGCAATCATTTCTTCGCTGTTTTCACCAATACGTAATCGGCCTAGGTCTTGAAGATTTGGTAAGCCTTCTAAAAACAAAATACGTTCGATTAAACGATCGGCGTTTTTCATCTTTTGAATTGATACTTTGTAATCTGCTTTGTCTAGTTGAGTGAAACCAAAATCTTTAAACATGCGTGCATGTAAAAAGTATTGGTTAATACCAACAAGCTCATTAGCGAGTACTTTATTAAGCGCTGCAATAACGTCTTTATCGCCTTTCATAATATGCTCCTACTAAGCCATTTGTGCTTGATGATAATTTTCAGAACCAATCTTATCAATTAAGCCAAGTTGTTGCTCTAACCAGTAAACATGGTCTTCTTCGGTATCAAATAACAGTTTTTCTAAAATGCTACGAGACTGATAATCTTGTTGTTCTTCACATATTGCGATAACGTCTTTAACACACGCAACTACTTCAAGCTCTAGTGTTAAATCGTTTTGCATCATGCTTTTTACGTCGTTACCGATAAGTAAATCACGGCGTTTAGTCATATTTGGTACACCTTCTAAAAACAAGATGCGCTTAATAAGCCAGTCTGCGTGATCTTTTTCTTCTTCCATTTCGTGGTTAAGGCGCTCGTATAGTTTGTTTAAACCCCAGTCGTCATACATGCGCGAGTGTATAAAATACTGGTCGATTGCTGCTAATTCGTTAGCTAACAATGTATTAAACGCATCGATTACTTTTTGATTACCTTTCATGATAAATCGCCTTAACTATTTCAATTGTATGCAGTGTAGTACAAATAACCTATATTGCAAGTTTTCTCTATAAAAATCATTGCGTTACTATTGGTTTTGATTCTTATTTAAGTTTGCGTTACTGCTTGGTTTATGGACAGTTTTTTATTTGCATTAGCATCTAATACAAGATCATGATTGCTAGGGCGTATTGAACTTTGGTGGTTGAATTTGCAGCAGCGTGTTTGGTTTTTAGACAAGGCAGTGCCTATGTAGTGTGGTTATTCCCCATAAATAGGCGATAACGCAGCATAAAGACCAAACATGCGCTGCCCAAAGGGTTCTTTCTAGGGACGATTAACTTTTTGTTGCTCGGTTTTTACTTAGCCCACTAGGTTACAAACCTCGCGCCGCAATTTAATCGCCCCTAGATTGAACAAATCTCAATCCACAAAGATCAACACGCCCTAAATAAAAAGTGAGACGTTTATTTATGCGGGATTTGTTAAGCATATAGGCATGCAGGGCATGCCTATAGTGTGTGTTTATTTGTTAAAATTGGTATGTAGCGCCCAACGTTGCAGTTGTGCCTAATCCTTTAATGTTGTACCCACCGTAAGTATAAGCTTGTGCGCGGGCTGGGTAGTAATCACTATTGAAAAGGTTTTCTATTCCAAAATAGCCACTCCACTTGGCGTTAACATTGTATTGGCCACTTAAGTTAAATGTGTTGTAGCTACTAACAGGGCCCTGATCGCCGGAGTATTGGCCTTGTGCGTTTTTATCAAAGCGCTTTCTGTCGCCTACGTATAAAAAGCTCATTGCAAGTGATAGTTCGTCATTTGTTTGCCATGTTACATTAGCTGTTGCTTTAGGTGGGCTAATTTGGCTTGCGCCTAGATAGTCATCAGCTTCGGTGTTTTTACCTTCAACATAGCTGTAAGTAGCACTTAATTTAAGGTCTTGGGTAATAGTGTAGTTAACTAGTCCTTCGTAACCCCATATTTCTTGTGGTGCACGTACGGGTTCGTAAACACCCGTTACTTCATTATATTCACTACTTGTACCAAGTTCTGAGGTACTTCTGTAAAGTGCAAATTCAAAACGCACGTTTTCAAACTGTGAGGTAAAACCAACTTCGTAATTATCGATTATTGAAGCTTGGGTTTGAATAAGCGCAATATCTTCAACGGTCGCAGAGCGAAGTAGGCGACCAATATCAGAAATGTCAGAGCCCTGTGAGTAACTAAAAAATGGACTAAACGCCTCTGTTAAATTGTATTTTATACCAGCGTTATAGGTTGTTGCATCGTAATTAATACTGTCGCCACGCACACTCAATGGCACTGAGCATTGTGATTCGGTTCTGCACAGCTTTAGTGTTTGGTAGTCACTTACGCTCAAATCGATGCTTTCGTTTCTTACGCCTGCTTTTACAATAATATCATCGTTTATTACCCATTTTGTTTGTAAAAAGCCGGCAATACTTTCCATGTCCATTTCTGGCACCCACACACGGCCATCTACTAAAGGTTGCGATGTTTTATCGTTTAAGGCATCAATGCCGTAGATTAGGGTGGCTGTTACATTTTCAAAATCAAACTGGCTATTAAACGTGGCTCGTGCACCTTGTTTATCTGATTTAATAACCGATTGACCACCGCTGTAACCTTCATCAAGATTAGCTAAAGCGGTTGAGAAAAAGAACACGTTTTCTATATTTTGTTTATATAGATCGAGGGTCATTTGTGTGTTTTCAAACAGCGCGTAATCAACATATTTTAGGGTTATATTCTCGTTGCCTTCTGGGCCTTGCGGTTTACCTTGTTTTTGAAGCTCTAAAGGGACGTGTATAGCGTATGTTTTTTCCCCTATATTGCCATCGCCAGTCACATCGCCTAGGTCTGTTTTTTGTTGTGAGCTGTAAAAGTTGTAGCTAAACTGAAGTTGTTTTTCGTCGTCAAAATCGTAACTTAACTTTGTAAAGTAGTTTTGAGTTTCAGAATCAGATAAACCATATTGCAAGCCTAAAATATCGCCCTGTGCATCGCGTTGTACGCCGTTTTCTTCATAGCTTGCTGTTAGTAGATAGCTTAATTTATCAAGTTTACCGTTTACTGCTGCTGATATTCTACCGCCGCCACTTTCTGCTAACTTAACAGTGCTAAAGCGACTTGAAATACTTATTTCGCCTTCCGGTTTACCATCACTACGCGCTTGTTTTGTTATGTAGTTAATAATGCCACCTGAGGCACCATTACCATAAATAGAGGTTGCTCCTTTTATGACTTCAATGCGCGCTATTGCGCTTGCGTCTAACGTTTTTACACCTAATGAACCATTACGAAGAGGGGTTGATTGCGGTACGCCATCAATCATTATTAATGGCGCGCGACCACGCAGTGTTTGTCCTGAATTACTTGAACTGCCAGTATCTGGGGCAAGGCCAGGAACCATTTGCGCGAGTAAACTTCCCAGTTCTGAGCTTACTTTTAAATGCTGTTGTATTTGTTGCTGACTAATAACGGTAATCGAGGCAGGTACTTCGTCAATGCTTTCTGATATTCGGCTGCCAGATACAATCACATGCTCTAACTGATCAGAAGTGTATTCATTTTTATTATTTTCATTTGCTAACGTGTTAGTACTTATTGCAATAGCAATAAGGCAAAGCGAAGTTTTTAACATGGGGTGTCTTAGTTGATAACAATTTGCGTAATGGTAATTATTATCAACTAATGACGCAAGTGTTAATGAGATTTATTTCCATTTATGGCGTTTTAACCAAAAATATACACCGCTTACAATAAAAAATGCGAGTGAAAGGGCTATTAATAACCATAAAAACTGCACAATAGGACCTGCAAAATCACCAATGTGAAACTTATACTTAAAGTTCCATGCTTGTGTTGTGAAGTTGGTTTTACTGGCGTCAAATGAGTTTAATACTTTACCAGTAAATGGGTTAATCCAAACCCAGCTGTAAGCGTGGCTTTCGCCAGGGTTTTGCATTCTCAGTGCAATTGCTTCGTCATCTTTTTTAGGTAAGTAAATTCTATATACTTTGCCATCCGGAAATACGTTCTCTGCATTTTTAATTGCTTGATTGTAGTTTAACGCAGCTTGAGAAGGGGCTATTATTTTTGGCGCGTCAGGTCTTTGTTCTACTTTATTAAACGTCACAAATTCTAATACAGATTGAGTTTGTGCTTTCCAGTTAAATGCCATGCCAGTAAAGGCAATAAGCATAAGCGGTATAAAAAAGTAAACACCAAGCACCGTATGTAATTGATACATGAGCACTCTAAATTTGGCTTTTGGTTTTATAGCTAAACGTTTAACTCTGTTTTTGGGCTTTACCCATAAATAAAAGCCCAGTAATACATTTATTAAAAGTAGTAATGCACACACCGACATCCAATTTCGAAAGGTTTTTTCACCCTTACTGTTTTCAAACAACAGCCAGCGATGTAATCCCATCGCAAACCCATAAATAGTATCTGTTGATTCATAGACGTTTAGTACACTCCCAGAGTAGGGATTAACACTGGCGTAATGTTTATTGGCTAACCTAAATTGCCACGCGGCGTTTGGCGCTTGCTCTGGCATAAAAAAAGTGATTTTTTGCTTAGTTTGAGCTCGTACATTTTGTATAAGTTCATCGTAAGGCATTAAATTTTCTTGTGGTGTTACTTGCCATTTTGCGGGTTCTATTAAGTGCTGTATGTCTTTTGCATAAATCATAACAGCACCGGTTAAGCTCACTATTAATAAAAATAGTCCGCTAATAAGGGCAAGGCCTAAATGAATTCTACGTAACCAAAGTTTCAAAAACGGTATCTCATTATGAGTTAATGGCAATATTGTAAATGATAATACGAGCTGTTTTCAATTAAATAGTTATGTATTTGGTTTAGCTTGTTATTAAGAACATTAAATTGGGCTTTAATTTGCGATTGGTCGGATTTCTATTGTACAATTTTCGATATTAAAATTGTCGTGTAAAAAGCTTTTTATTGTTGGCAAATTAATTAAGTGCTGAGTGCTAATAACAAGCTCACAATAATTTTCTTTATCATCTAGTTGCCAAAGCTTAATGCTAACTACCGATTCGATATTAAATTCATTGCTAATAGCATGTGATATTGCGTGTGTATCAATGTTGCTAGGCGCTGCTTGCATTAAAATTTTGCAGCTTTGCTTTAATAGTAAAATGCCATGATAAATTACATAGATAGAAATAAGCACAGTGGCAATTAAATCAACAATATACCATTGGTATAAAATAATTAAGGTGCCTGCAATAATAACAACAATAGATGCCATTGCATCTGATACGTTATGAATAAAGGCTGCTTTTATATTTATACTGTGATTTGCTCCAGCTCGGTAGGTTAAATACGCTGTTGCTAAATCAATGACCAGCGCTATTGCTGCCACCCATACAACTATCCAGCCATTAATTGGTTGAGGGTTTAAATAGCTCGAAATGGCTTCAAAAATTAAATATACACCAATTATTATTAGTGTACTGCTATTAAAAAGAGTGGCGAGTATTTCAGCGCGTTTATAGCCAAAGTGATGAGTGTCATCAGCTGGTTTATTACCGATTTTTCGTGCAATCAAGGCTATAAATATAGCGGCGGCATCACTTAAGTTGTGAAGTGCATCGGCTATAAGTGACAAACTGCCCGAAAATAACCCACCAATAACTTGGGCTATGGTTAGTAATACATTAATAAAAACTGCAACGGTGAGCTGCTTATTACTTTGGTTTTCGTCTACATGACTATGTGAATGATCGTGCGCCATTGCCATAATCCCTTCAAATACATTGACTGAATATTGCTTATATCATGGGTGGTTTAAAACAGCTACAGAAGTTGTCGCGTAAGCAAGCGTAATTATAAGTTAGTAATAAAGGCGTATTTTTTAAAAAATGTGAATTTAAGATTGTAACGCTAAATACCCAGTTTTTAAGGAGTTTACCGCTCAAAACTTGCGTCTTTATATATTTAGTGCATTAATGTAAGTAATATTAAATGATTAAAAGCTGCTGGGTATTAAGCATGGACAAAGGTTTAAACTTTGGTGAATTAACAGGTAAAGGACAATCTGTTCGAAGTAAGTTAATTATAACCTTTATAATTATAGCCTTAGGGCCACTTTGTATACTTACGTGGTTTAGTCTTGAACATGTAAATAGCACGCTTAAACAAAATGCAGACACTGAACTTAACGAGCTTAATAATATAGGCAAGCAATTTGCTGATATTTGGTTTACAGACCATGTTAAAGATTTATATTTGCTTAGATCACAATTTGATATCAGCCCCAATAAAAAGCAAAAATTAATTAATCAATTTATTGAGCAGTATGATTTTGTTAATCATGTAGAGCTTATTGATGTAAACCTCGTTAATTCACTACCTTCATCACCTTTTTTAAATGTTATTAAAGAGCCGCGCTTTAATAACATACGTTCTGGGATTATAAATACAGGTAAAATCCAATTTCAGTCAATGACTGCCTCAGGGCGCGACTATCATATTATTGGCTTGCCGGTATTAAATGATGAAAATAAGCTACAAGCAATATTGCTTGCAGATATAAATTTAAATGGCTTATTAAATAATTTAAGTAAAATACACGCTGCTAATAAAGACATAACATTTTATGTTATGTACAAAAATAAAATTCAAAAAAGTAATAATTCAGACGATACCCAACCACTATTTTTCTCTCAAAACGGATCACCAATACAACGTGTTTTTTCTTATATTGATAAAAATGAAGTCACTTTATATGGGTATATTAATTCATTAGAGTTTTTAAATGAGTCTGGCTGGCAGCTACTTGTATCAAAACCAAAAGAAGTTGCACTACAAGGTGCTAATTATTATAAGCAGCTTGCTGTATTAACTAATTCAGGTGCCTTACTGCTGATATTAACGTTGTCGTGGTGGTTTGGTCGCCGGCTGTCTCAGCCTTTAATTAACTTAGCTAAAATTGTCGAAAATATTACAAAAGGCGATTTAGTTAAAGTTCCAATAATAAACGATAGCATTGAATTTAATCAGCTTTCATTGGGCTTACGTAAGTTAGTAGCTGTAAAAGAAGAGCAACAAAGTATATTACAAAAACAACGTTCGGCACTTCAAATTGCATTAAAACAATTAGCAGAACAAAAAAGTGCATTAGATGAACATGCCATTGTTGCGGTAACTGACTTACATGGCACTATTACTTTTGTAAATAAGAAGTTTTGTGAGATCAGTGGCTTCGACGAACATGAATTAATAGGCGAAAACCATCGCTTATTAAATTCAGGGAAACACGAAAAAGAATTCTTTAAAAATATGTACAAAACGCTTAAACGCGGTGATGTATGGAACGGGCAAATCTGTAATAAAGCTAAAAATGGTGGTTTTTATTGGGTAGATACCACCATTGCACCATTTCTAGATGAAAACGGTATACCACAAAACTATATTGCTATTCGTACCGACATTACAGCGCTTAAGTTACAAGAGCTAGAGCTTGAACAGCACAAAACACAGCTACAACTAGTGATTGACTCAACAGCAGTGGGTATTTGGGATTGGTACATTGATACTAAAAAGGTGACATTTAATAACCGCTGGGCCGAGATTATAGGTTACAAGCTCAGTGATATTGAACCTTGTACTATAGATACTTGGTATACCTATGCTCACCCTGATGATTTAGCTATGTCGGAGAAAAAACTTCAAGCGTATTTTTCCGGCGAGACTGACTATTATGTTAGTGAAGCCCGCATGAAGCATAAAAATGGGCATTGGATTTGGGTTCTCGATACTGCAAAAATAGTTGAGTGGAATACCAATGGCTCTCCAAAACGCATGATCGGTACGCATTTAGATATATCAGATCGAAAATCTACAGAGCTTGAGCTACAAGGAAGCCGAGACAGATTTGCATCTTTGGTATCAAATATCCCTGGCATTATTTATAGATGTAAGTTTGATGACAAATTAAGCATGCTTTACATGAGCGAGCAAGCGAGTGAAATTACCGGTTATTCACCCGATGAGTTGATACACAATGAAGACCTTTGCTTCTTTGATTTAATATGTGAAGACGATTCTCAAAAAATAAAAGATGAAATTATCCGTTGTGTTAGCGCTAAGCAGTCATGGTCTGTTGAGTATAGAATTAAAGCCCGCGATGGCTCTTTGCATTGGGTAAACGAAAAAGGCCAAGCGATTTACGCAGATGATGGCAATATATTGTATTTAGATGGATTTATTTTAGATATTACAGAACGTTACAATACACAATTAAAAATAAGCCGTCAGCAAAGCCTGCTTGAATCAATGAGTAAGCAAGGACAGATTGGTGCATGGGAGATGGACCTAGATGCGCATACTCTTTATTGGTCTGATGAAGTTAAAGTTATCCACGAAGTACCAGAGGGATTTGAGCCGAGGATAGATACTGCTATTGATTTTTATAAACCAGGAATACACCGAGACACTATAAGTACCTTATTTGAATGCGCTGTGACTTTAGGTGAAAGCTGGAGTGTAGAGCTTATTATTTTGACCTATTCGGGGCAAGAGCGTTGGGTTAAATCGATGGGCCAAGCAGAGCTTAAAGATGGTAAATGCGTACGTGTTTTTGGCTCATTTCAAAGTATTGATGCACATAAGCGCCTTGAACTCGAAAGCGAAAAAGCAAACCGCTATAACAAAAATTTAGCCGCGCTTACAGTCGCACCTGAAGTGCAAAATAGTGATGTAGAGCAAGTTAAAAAGCTAGCCGTTAAATCTATGTGCGAAGTGCTAAATGTTGCACGTGCGTCGGTATGGATTTTTAACGATCAACGAGATGTAATGACATGTCATAGTTTATACATAGATGGACAAGGGTTTGTAGATACAGATGCTGTTTTAACTGCTAAAGACTACCCTGCATATTATAGCGCCATTTATAAGCAAAACTTAGTAGCCATTGATGATGTTTATACGCACCCAGCAACTGTTGATTTTATAGAAGCGTATACAAAGCCATTAAATATTAAATCGATGCTTGATGCAGTAATAGCAACTGGTGATGGTAATTTAGGTATTTTGTGCGCTGAAACGGTAGGCGAACATCACAATTGGACGCAAAGTGAAGAAACGTATCTTCGATCATTGGCTACTTTAGTGGGAAGTACTTTAATTTCTCAGCAACGAAAAGTAATCAGTGAGGAGTTAAAAGTAGCCCTTGTAAAAGCAGAAGATGCAGCCATTGCGAAGAGCCAATTTTTAGCAACCATGAGCCATGAAATAAGAACGCCAATGAATGGTGTACTCGGTATGCTAGAACTTGTTCAATTAGAGTCACTCCCTAAACCAATAGAAACAAAAGTAGGTATAGCCAAAACAAGTGCGCACTCTTTATTGGGTGTAATTAACGATATTTTAGATTTCTCTAAAGCCGAAGCGGGTAAAATTGAACTTGAAGAGATTAACTTTAATGGACGTGATTTAATTGGCGAAGTTGCTGCCGCACAAGCATTGACTGCTCAAGAAAAAGGTATAGAAATAATTTTAGATTTGGTAGCGCTAGAGCCTTCGCAGTTATGCGGAGATCCTGGGCGGATTCGACAAGTACTTACTAATTTGCTGAGTAACGCCGTTAAGTTTACGAGTAAGGGCGAGGTTGTGGTAAGCGCTAAAATTAATAAAGTGGCTCAAGGTTTAGAATTTGTTGCAAGTATAAAAGATTCAGGCATAGGAATAAGTGAAGAAAAGCAACAGCAGTTATTTACCCCTTTTTCTCAGGTAGATGCATCAACAACGCGTGAATACGGGGGCAGTGGCTTAGGGCTGGCTATTTGTAAGCAGCTTTGTGAGTTAATGGGAGGAGCAATTTCTCTTACAAGTGAAGCAGGTAAAGGGAGTACCTTTACCGCCACTATAATGCTAACTCCGGGAGATCAAAAAGAGCGTTATATTCCTAATATTAATATGGAAGAGCTAACAGTTTTAGTTGTTGACGATAACGAGACAAATCGAATTGTAATTTCACAACAGCTTGAACATTGGGGCGCTAAGGTTGCACTCGCATGTGATGCACATGAAGCACTTGATATGTGCGCGCAGCACTATAAAGATAAAAATTGCATGTATGATATTGCAGTGCTTGATATGCAAATGCCAGGAATGGATGGCATAGAGCTGTGTAAAGCACTAAAAGCACATGAACATTATAAATCAATGCCACTTGTAATGATGACTAGTATTGCAGGTATGGAAGGCGCGCAGCGTTATTCTGATGCTGGCTTTCAGGCATATTTTCCTAAACCAGTAACCACTGCCGATTTAATTTCTGCACTGTCGGTTATAACGAGTAATGATGCAGGCGAGGCGCTCCCACTTGTTACGTCAGGCTATATTTCGTCACTTAAAAAAGAAAAAATGCAGGAGTCTTCCCAAATACTACTGGTGGAAGATAATCCAATTAACCAACAGGTGGCTAAATTAATGCTCAAAAAGCTTAATTGTGACGTTACTATTGCTGGGAATGGCCAATTAGCGATTGATATATTAGAAGCGCATGATTCAGGATACTTTAAGCTCGTACTTATGGATTGCCAAATGCCTGTTATGGATGGTTTTGCAGCAACCGCTGCTATTCGTAAAGGCGTGGCGGGCATACAGCATAAAAACATTAAAATAATCGCTATCACCGCAAATGCAATGAACTCAGATAAAGAGCGTTGTATAACAGCTGGAATGGATGACTACTTGAGTAAACCTATTCAATTAGATATTTTAAAAGATAAATTAGAGCAGTATATTTAAGGTAAAAATACAATGAGCCAACCCGTTATAATACGTGATGCAAAACCAAGTGACGCAAAAACAATTTTGCACTTTATTACCGAACTTGCCATATATGAAAAAGAACCTGATGCAGTAAAAACAGACGAGCAGGCAATTTTAGATACTCTGTTTAGTGAAGGTGCAACTGCGCACAGCATAATTTGTTTAGAAGGTGATGAGCCAATTGGTTTTGCGGTATATTTTTATAATTACTCTACCTGGTTAGGTAAAAATGGCCTATACCTTGAAGATTTATACGTAAGCCCAGATAGCCGTGGCAATGGTGCAGGTAAAGCCATTATGAAACACTTAGCTAATAAGGCCATTAGTAATGACTGTGGTCGTTTTGAATGGGTAGTGCTTGATTGGAATAAACCCGCTATCGATTTTTACAATAGCATTGGTGCAAAGCCTCAAAACGAATGGATTATATATCGCTTAACAGGGCAGGAATTATTAGACTTCGCTAAATAGTTAATGAAAATCATTTGCATTTAGTTTTGTGGGTGTGTAAGTTAAATACACACTCATAAATAAACGTGCAGATGATTATATGATCTCAAGTCAAAAACAACCCCACTCAGATTTACTTTATCTTGATCAAGCATTAAGCCCTTGGCAGTCGAATATAATGCAAGGTAATTATGCATTTGAACAAGGTGCACTTCTCGAAGCCCGCGATAAATACTTATTAGCTAAAACACTTGCAGATCATCTTCTTCAGCAATTTTTATATGCTCAGATTAATAACACTGTCATTCATGCTATTGAGCACTGTATACCCGCACTTGTTGTTGCGTCACATAATTTAGCTGATACCTATATAGCTATGCAACAGCCTGAAAATGCATGCAAATGGCTATGCGAAGTACACTTAACACTCTCTTCATTAATTAAGCATACTCATTACGATATACAAAAAGTGAGTAAGCATCATTACATTAAAACTTCCTCTGAACTTGTATCATTTGCAAGACGTTATCATTTTTTACCTGAGCTAATAGAGCAAGTGAATTTTTGCTTATGCTCTAAAGACTCAACAAACAGCCTGCTACATTAAAATAAAGGAGTAATTTATGGCGTTTACATTGCCAGCACTTGATTATGAATATGATGCGCTTGAGCCTCATTTAGACAGTAAAACGATGCATATTCACCACACATTGCATCATCAAACGTATATCAATAAAGCCAATGCTGCTTTAGCAAATACTGTATATGCAACCGCAAATGCTGAAAAATTACTTAAGGGAATAAACAGCCTGCCTAGTAATTTGCAAAAAGCAGTACAAGAGCATGTAGGAGGGCATTTTAATCACAGCTTATTTTGGCAAATAATGAGCCCACAAGGAGGAGGTCAACCTGAAGGTATTGTGGCTCAGGTTATAAATGAGCAACTAGGCAGTTTTGATAAATTTAAAGACCAATTTACAGCCGCGGCAATTAGCCAATTTGGTAGTGGTTGGGCGTGGTTATCTGTAACGCCAGATGAAAAGTTGATTGTAGAAAATAGTGCTAATCAAGATTGCCCATTAATGCAGGGAAATACACCTATTTTGGGGCTCGATGTATGGGAACATGCTTATTACTTGAAGTATCAAAACAAACGCCCTGACTATATTGCTGCATTTTATAATGTAATTAATTGGCAAGAAGTACAAAGGCGTTATTTATTGGCTATTGGTTGAGTGCCGAATATGGCTAGTAATGTGAGTTTTTTTGTATAAGCTAGGCTCTATAAGGTTTAATTTATAGAGCCGTTTATGGACACTTCACATTGGCAAAAAGCACGTCAGAGTCGCGATCCTCGTTTTGACGGGCTTTTTTACGTAGCGGTAAAAAGTACCGGTATTTATTGCAGACCTATTTGCCCTGCACGAACGGCTCACGAAAAAAACGTTGCTTATTATCAGTTTGCCCATAACGCGGCGCAAGATGGTTTTAGACCCTGCATTCGTTGCAGGCCCGATAGTGCCCCTGGCAGCGCAGCATGGCAGGGTACAAAAACGACTGCACTTAGAGCAAAACAGTTAATAGATCAAAATGACGAGCACGACTGCGAAAAATTAGCAGCTCGTTTAGGTGTAAGTAGTCGTTATTTAAGACAGTTGTTTAAGCAGTATTTTGGCGTGTCGATTACGCAATATCGATTATTTAACCAATGTCACTTTGCTAAAAAGCTGATTCAAGAAACACATTTACCCCTTACTGAAATAGCGTTTTCCGCAGGCTTTAAAAGCATTAGGCGCTTTAATGATGCATTTTTACAGCAGTTAAATATAGCTCCCTCGAAGCTGCGCAGTGGCGATAAAAAACCAACGTCAACACTCACTTTAACCCTGCCATTTAGGCCGCCTTATAATTGGCCTGCTTTGCAGGGTTTTTTACAAAGGCGCTTGATAAAACCAATGGAGTGGATAACACAAACGAGCTACGGACGTACTTTTGCAAGTGAGGAATATAAAGGAAGCTTTACCGCTGAATTTATAGCGAGTAAAAACCACTTTAGTGTATCTATCAATATAGACAATACGGTGTACTTACAACCTGTTATAAATAATATACGCCGTGTGCTTGATTTAGACGCCGATATTAATTTAATTCAAACGCATTTAAGCGCCAATATAAACAATGCGTTTACAGTGTGTGAAGGGCTCAGACTTCCAGGGATTTGGTCAAGTTTTGAAGCCGGTATAAGGGCGGTACTCGGACAACAAGTGAGTGTTACTGCGGCGCATAATTTAGTAACAAAGTTAGTTGACGAATTAGGCGAAAAAGAGGGCGATGCCGTTTATTTTCCTACAGCTAAAATTGTTGCTAATAGTGATTTTGCATTTTTTAAAATGCCACAAGCACGCAAAAATGCGCTACACAACTTAGCCCAGTTTTGTGCACTAAATCCTGAAAATGACGATTTAGACGAATGGCTTAATTTAAAGGGAATTGGTCCTTGGACGGTAAATTATGCAAAGTTGCGAGGGCAAAGCCAGCCCGATATATTACTTGATGGCGACTTAGGTGTTAAAAAAGCTCAAGCGGCGGCAAACCCTTTCGTACCTGCTAACAGCGCTCCTTTTCGCTCTTACTTAACTTTTCAACTTTGGCAGCAATTATAATGATCATTCAAACATCAATTTCGAGCCCTATAGACGACATAATTATTCAAGCAACCGATAAAGGTGTGAGTTATGTTGGGTTTTATCCACCAGTTGAACACCCTCATACGCCATTTGAGCAAGTTACTAACAAGGCGGTGCTTATTTGCGCTGCGCAGTTAAATGAGTACTTTGCAAAAAAACGCACTACTTTTGATGTACCACTTGATACAAACGGTACAGCATTTCAACAAAGCGTATGGCAAGCACTATTAACGGTACCTTTTGGAAAGTCGCAAACATACGGCTATATTGCAAACCAACTCAATAATCCAAAAGCAGTGAGGGCAGTAGGTGCTGCGAATGGTAAAAATCCGATTAGTATTATAGTGCCTTGCCACCGAATTATTGGCGCAAATGCAAAGTTAACGGGCTATGCTGGTGGGCTTGATAGGAAACTTTGGTTGCTGAAACACGAAGGATTAATGTAAATTAATTTAACGAATATTTTGTATGTTTAGTTCTACATACTACACTGTAGATTTAGTTTATAAATAAAAATCACTATGAAAATTAGAACGTTACTTTATATTTTTGTTTTGAAGTGTATTGTTTTTTGCGATGGCGTTACGGCCAAAGAATTACTTTTTTGTTATGAAGATAAAAACGCAGCACCACTATTTTTAGGTGTTGATAAGGCTATACCTATTGATCAACCTGATGCCTCAGTTGAGGTTTTAAGTTTATTAGATAAAGCGATTGATGGTGTTGAGATTAAGTTTGTTAGAAAACCATGGCGTAGATGCTTAAGCGATTTAGAATTTAATCGAGTTAATGCTGTTATTGCCAGTTACCGCAAAGGACGAGAAAACGTTGCTGTTTACCCTGTTGATCAGCAAGGTAAGTTACAAGATGACTATGCAGTAAGTGAATTTAGTAGCTGCCTTATAGGGCGATATAAATTTCATAAAGAATGGGAGACTCGCGAAGTATTTCAAAATAAAGCATTTACGATAGCTATTCCTAATGGCTATGGACTAAATAGCGCGTTGAAAGAAGAACCATTTTTTATTCATAATACGTTTTCTAAAAGCAAAGCTTTTGAGTTGCTAGATAAGGGCGTGGTGCAGGCGAGCGTTGATCTATGCCAAGTTGATGGCTTAAAAGTGTCGAGTTATCCGTATGAGGGTAATAATGTTAAACCTATTTATCCCCCTTACGAAACCAGCCATGGTTACCTTGTTTTTTCAAAAAAATTCTACGAAGAAAATAACACTCTAAGTTGGGAAATATGGCATTGGTTATCAAAGTTTGAAAGTGCACCTATCTATATTAAATATTTACAAACACTTAGGGCCTGTTTATCTTTCGAGGTTGAATTTGCAGCAGACTGTTTGGTATTTAGGTAAGGCAGAGTCTATATAGTGTGGTTATTCCCCATAAATAGGCGATAACGCAGCATAAATGCCAAACATGCGCTGCCCGAAGGGTTCTGCCTAGGGGCAATTTACTCTTTGTTGTTCGGTTTTTACTTAGCCCGCTAGGTTACAAACCTCACGCCGCGATTAAATAGCCCCTAGGTTGAACAAATTTTAATCCTGAAAGGTCAACAGGCCCTAATAACCTCGTTAAATTCGCGTTTGTAAATTGGTATTAATTTAATATTAAGGTAGCATAAGCGCACTTTTTATAAAATGGCACCACAATGGCTCAATTATACTTTTACTACTCTGCAATGAATGCAGGTAAATCAACCACGTTATTACAATCTGCATTTAATTATAAAGAACGTGGCATGGAACCTGTGATCCTTACTGCTGCCATTGATGATAGACAAGGCGTGGGTAAAGTATCGTCTCGTATTGGCTTGCAAGCAGATGCGCATGTATTTGATGCTAGCAAAGATGTTTTTGATCTTATTCAATCACTCAATAATGAAAAAAAACGCCATTGTGTGTTAGTTGACGAGTGCCAATTTTTATCAAAAGAACAAGTAATGCAATTAACCGATGTGGTTGATGAATTAGGTATACCGGTATTGTGTTATGGCTTGCGTAACGACTTTAGAGGCGAGCTATTTATAGGGTCGCAATATTTGCTTGCGTGGGCTGATAAGTTAGTTGAGCTTAAAACTGTATGCCACTGTGGACGTAAAGCAAACCATGTACTGCGTACCGATGAAAATGGTGAAGCAATAGCCGATGGTAACCAAGTAGAAATTGGCGGCAATGACCGATACGTTTCGGTATGCCGCAAACATTATAAAGCCGCGTTAAATATGGGCCGACAAAGCATTTAAAAATGTATCAATATCTTCGCGCGTAATATCTAAATGCGTTACTAGCCTAAGCTGCTTGCTTGGGCTAAATAGTATACCTTGTTGTTTAAGTGCCTCAGCAATCTCTTCAATGTTTATACTGCTAGTGTATGTTGCGTAAACCATATTAGTGGTGTTACTCATATCTACAGTAAAGCCACTGATTTCACTTAATTGTTGAGCCAAATAACGTGCATTTGTATGATCGTCTTTTAAGCGCTCTACATTGTGCTCAAGTGCAAACTGCCCGGCAGCTGCAAGCATTCCGGCTTGGCGCATACCGCCACCAAGTACTTTTCTCCATCGTCTTGCTTTATTAATAAGTGCTGGTGAGCCTAATAATAAAGAGCCTACGGGCGCCCCCAAACCTTTAGATAAACAAATAGAAATTGAGTCAAAGTGCTTTGTGATTTCAGTGATATCAACATTTAGCTCAACAGCGGCATTAAAAGCACGTGCGCCGTCTAAGTGCAGCGCTAAATTATGCGTATTAACAAAGTCACGAGCTTGGGCTAAGTACTCAAGCGGGAGCACTTTTCCGCCTATGGTATTTTCTAAGCTAAGTAATCGCGTGTTTGCAAAATGGCAATCGTCTGGTTTTATTGCTGCAGCTATTTTACTGAAGGGGATGCTACCATCGGCTTCATTTTCAATAGGCTGTGGTTGCACAGACCCTAAAACAGCTGCGCCGCCACCTTCAAACTTATAATTGTGAGCATTTTGGCCACAAATGTATTCGTCACCTCGCTCACAATGCGCCATTATTGCAAGTAAGTTGGCTTGTGTACCTGAGCTACAATAAAGTGCGGCTTCAAAATTAAAACGCTCACACGCATAAGCTTCTAGCTGGTTAACGCTTTCATCATCGCCATATACATCGTCACCAACCGGTGCGTTGTGCATAATATCGCGCATTTCTTTTGTTGGTTTTGTAACTGTATCAGAGCGAAAATCTATCATGATTGCCTTATCCTTTTTATTGTTTTTAATAAAATTGGTACTAAGCCAGCTCGCTACATATTTGTTCACGGGTTTCTTTATCAAAGTAGCTCCATGCAATAAAGCGGCTAATTTTTTGACCTTGTGCCATATCAACTATTTTATACTGTGCTATTGGGTGAGCTTTTAATACTTCTTCAAGGGCTGCAATATTATCTTTTTTAGAGACTAACGACGTAAACCACAGTACTTGCTCTGCAAAGTCTTCGCTTTCTTTAATCATGTTAGAGATAAACTGTACTTCACCGCCTTCACACCATAATTCATTATTATGGCCACCAAAGTTAAGTGTGCTACTGGGTGTTTTTCCTAGGTTTTTCCACTTACGTTCACTGCCTTTACTTGCCTCTTCTTCGCTTGCATGAAACGGAGGGTTGCAGAGCGTTAAGTGGTATAAATCTTTTTGATTTACAACGCCTTTAAAAATATGTGATGCGTTTTTTTGTTGTTTTAGGGTTATTTTTAAACCATTAAACTGAGCAATTTGCTTTGCTATTTTTACCGAAGCTGCATCAATATCAGTCCCTGTAAAATGCCACTTATATTCACTTGTACCAGTAAGCGGATAAACTAAGTTAGCGCCAGTGCCAATATCAAGCACTTTAATTTGCTTACCTAAAGGTATTTGTTGTTGGTTATCATCACTTAATAAGTCGGCTAAGTAATGAATGTAGTCAACACGCCCAGGTATAGGTGGACATAAGTTGTGCTCGGGAATATCCCAAAAATCAATATTATAATGTGCTTTCAAAAGGGCTTGATTGAGTGTTTTAACGGCTTTGTTATCACTAAAATCAATACTTTTAGTACCTGCAGGTGTGGTTATAACAAAAGGCAGTAGAGCAGGGTGCTCTGTTGTTAATAAATCGAAGTCGTACCCATTTTTATGTAGGTTACGAGGGTGTAATTTTGAACGTGCTTTATTTTCTTTCATGGCTTCATTTTAACAACAGATATGATGTGGTGATTGTAACAAATGCTGATGAGTAAAGTGCAGACATTTCCTTTGGTATATTTAATATTGCTGGTAGGATGAGTTGAAAATAATAAAAAGGAATAACTGTGGCGATTTCTCAGCAATCAATAATTATCAATTTAGACGCTCACCAAACACTTCATTTACGTCGAATCAGCGATGATAATCAGCAAGGGCCTGTCGTATTTTTTATGCATGGAGCTGTAGAAAACGGTAAAATTTTTTACACCCATTCTAATAAAGGGCTTGCCCCTTTTTTGGCTGAGCATGGGTACCGATGCTATGTGGCTGATTTACGTGGCCGAGGTGATAGTAAACCAATTATTTCGAGCGAGTCAGAATATGGACAAACTGAGTCTATCCTAGAAGACATCCCTGCCTTTATTAAGCAAATAGAGTTGATTGAAGGCAAGAAGCCTGACTACTGGGTCGCTCACTCTTGGGGCGGGGTATTGATGAACAGCGCGTTTGCACGTTTTCCAGAATATATTAATGATGTAAAAGCGTGTGTGTATTTTGGCTCTAAGCGTTCTTTATTTAATAACCATCCTCAAAAATTATTACAAGCCAATTTAATTTGGTATTTTATGGCACCTTTACTTGCTAAAAAACACGGCTATTTAAATGCTAAAGGTTATAAGTGGGGAAGCGATAACGAAACTCAAAAGTCGCATTATCAAAGTATGCAATGGGCTAAAAAGAAGCCATGGATAGATTCTGATGATAATTTTGATTATGCAAAAGCTCTAAACAACCTGCATTTACCGCCAACGCTTCATATTGCTGCGGTAAAAGATAAAGCATTAGCGCAACCAATCGATATTCAAAAGTTTATGGACGAATCAGGGCCTGGCATTCAACAAATGCGAATTTACGGTCGTAAACACGGGCATAATTTTGATTACGATCATATTAATATGCTTACCAACCCAAGTGCGCGTGATGATCAATTTAAAGATTTACTTAATTGGTTTAAAGCACGTCTGTAGGACCTGTTGACCTTTCAGGGTTGAACCCAAAAGGCAGCGCATGTTTGGTCTTTATGCTGCGTTATCGCCTATTTATGGGGAATGACCACACTTCATAGGCTCTGCCTTGTCTAAAAACCAAACAGCCTACTGCAAATTTAACCTCGAAAGATAAACAGGCCCTAATTAATTCTCATCAAGTAACTTTAAAAGAGGTGTTTTGTAACGCTCCCACTTAGCGATTGCGGCGTTATTAATAGGTTGGCGAATAGCATGTTTACTCAACGTGGTTACCGGTGTTTTTTGTTTATAAAACGCTAAGCAACGCTCTTCAAAATGACAGTTTAAAAAACCAAGTAACTGCGTTAGCTGCTCTTTTGGGTTACTCACTAAATCTTCGTAACTGACATCATAAATTGGCATACCTTTAAAGGAGTGCCAATGGCTCATCAGTTTTTCATACACACTATGGTAAAGCTTAAACTCAGGTAGTGAGCAAAAATAAGGCTCGTTCTCGGCAAAGTAATTAGTGAAAATAGAAAACGCAGTAGCATTAAAATTACGACTTAAATTTATAAATTTGGCATTTGGAAATAGGATATATATTAGTCCGAGCGACTGATAATTACTCGGCAGTTTATTTATTATAAAAGGTCTGATGGGCGATGCTGTTTTTAATGTTGTGATATACAGCTCGCGGGCTTTTTTGATTAAGTCAGGCGTTAAATGCGCTAAGCATTGCGGGTAAGCAACTCCCGTTTTTTGTTCGATAAAAGCAACCGCGTTATTACTAATACTCGTACTTTCTCCTAGGCTCGAAAACTGACTATGGCTTGCCAATATTTGCTCCAGGAGGGTAGAGCCACTACGAGGCATACCAATAATAAAGACAGGCGTAATATTACCTGTAAATTTTTTATCGGCAGAGGCAATAAATTCCTCGGTGTTGTATTTTATTATTTCATCGTAAAAAGGGATTAAATCTTTAGTGTTAAATTCACTTAATTTTCTTTGTAATTTATTCGCCAATATAAAATAATTAAATGCTTGCTCGGTATCTTCAAGTGCATCGTAACTGTTTGCTAATGCGTAGTAACACACCATTTTTAAACGTAAATTGCTCGTTTGAGTTAGTAAGTGGTGCAAATTACTTACATAATTATGCTCTTTATCAAAGCGGCCTAACTGCACAAGTTCAAATAAAATATAAGCTGTTACAGGGTATACCCCAATACTGAGTGCATGAGCAAAGGTTGTATGAGCTTTATCTAACTCGCCATGTGTTAAATAGTGCTGCGCTAAGTAATAATGAGGCTCTGGGTTATGACTTGCTAATTTTTTTGCGTATTCGAGCACCGTTAACGCATCGTTTGGCGAATTAACACCGTTAAATGCATCAGCAAGGGCATGTAATGGTTCAAGCATATGAGGCATGCGCTCACACGCTTTTTGGAGTAAGTATACGGCAGCGTCATAACGCTCTAGTCGTAGGGCAATTCTGCCTAAGCCAAATAAAGCTTCACCATTTTCGGGATTACTATTTAATAGCGTTTTAAAATGAAACTCAGCTTCTTTGAGTTTATTTTGTTGCAGTAGTTGGTTGGCTTTATTAAGTAGCATAGTTATACCAATTTTATTAAAAAAATAATCATTCTATCGCATTAAATAGCGTACTCACTGCGTTAAAAATTATTCATATAGAGCAACTATATATCATAGTTTTCGCCTTGTTATTACGCTATTTTCTGAGCGCTATAATAGAACACTTATTCAATGCAATTGGTATTGTTCATTATTATTTTTATTAACTATAAAATTAAAAAGGCGAAATGTCTTTAACATTTCGCCTTTGGTTCTTCATGAAAATAGTTTAAAAAGTATATGTTGCTTTAGCGTAGTAAAAGCCACCGTTAATACCAAACGGAGATGTTTCGTAGAACTGACCACCCCAGTTGTTATTAGGGATACCCGTTGCATCTGCAAAATCAAGTTTTTCAGCATCTTGGTCGAATAAGTTTTGAGCGCCTACAGAGAAGCTAACTGATTCATTTAAGAAGTAAGTTACTTCAGCATCAATAGTGACTGCAGCATCTGCTGTTTTAGCTGTTGCATCATAATCAACGTGAACACCTTGGTATTCGCCGTAGTAGTTTGCACGAGCAAATGCAGAAACTGATTCCCATTGTTGAGACAATGTGAACGTTGCACGATGGTTAGGTAAATCTTCTTCTAAGCGTTTAACTTTAAACGCACCTGTAATCTCACTAAATTGAGTTACTTCAGTATCATTCCAGTTATAAGCAAGGCTAAATGTAGAGCTTCCGCCCATTAGTTCAGCTGTATAGTTTGCAACTAAATCGATACCTTGTGTTGTTGTATCAAAGTCATTTGTAAAAAAGCTTACTTGAGCAAGACCTTGTACATTAGGAACTCCAGCCGCTGCAAGTGTATCTTTATCTGCTTGGCTTAAGTTGATTTTATCTGATTGGCTAATACGGTCATCTACTTGGATGTTGTAGTAATCAAGCGTTAAAAATAACTCGCCGATTGTGTATACAGCACCAAGCGTATAACTTTGCGATTCTTCCGGCTCAAGCTCTGTACCACCTAATTGCACTGCAATTGGGTTTGTTGGTGGAAGAAGCGCTGAGTCTTGTAATACGCCGCTGTCTAAGCTTGTTTGTACGTTACTTACGTTAGCTTGACCAACTGTAGGAGCACGGAAACCGCTACTTACAGAACCACGAATGTTTAAATCTTCGGTTAAATGGTATTGAGCCATTACTTTGTAGTTAGTTGTAGTACCAAAGCTGTCGTAGTCTTCAAATCGAAGTGCTACGCCCATTAAGAAATCTTCAGTAAATGGTGCTTCAACATCAACATATGCTGCATAGTTACGACGAGAAAACTCACCTGCTTGTGATGGTTTAAAGCCAGGGAAGCCGTTAGAGCCAATACCAAAACCTTGTGCTGTTAAAGGGCCTGCTGTGTAAGATTCTTCATCACCAGAAATGATAGTGAATGTTTCTTCATGCCATTCAAAACCACCGGCAATGTTTACATCATAAGCTAAACCAAAGTCGACACCCTTTGATAAATCAAAGTTAAAGTTTTTCTCTAGTTGCTCATATTTACCTGGGCTGAAATCACGTGGTGTATCTGCACCTAAAGAGGCATTAACCGTATCGTAAATAAAGTAACGTGATTCATTTAAACCCACAGTACCGCTTAAGTCATAGTAAGTATCTTTTAAGAAACCACCAGTGAATCGCCCTTTAGTACCGATAGTTAAAGAAGTATCAGTAATGTTGCCGCCAAAGTTAGGTGTAAAACCACCTGGAAGCGACTCGTTAAATGCAAAACAATCTGGGTTGTTCGCTACACCATTTATGTAAGCTGGATCATCTAGTACGTTGCCATCTGTTATTGCAATAGTAGGACAGTTAGCGCTCATATCAGGTGTTAAATCTGCAACAAGCAGTGTTTCGCCACCATCATTTGAGTAAACGCCAGAACGTGTTTGCGGGTTACGGTAATAAAAGCCGCCGCGTACATCACGTTCAGAGTAATTACCAAACATGTAAAATTCAGAATCGTTTGTTAGCTCTAAACCCACGTTACCAAAAATTGTAATATCGTCATTTACTTCTGGTGCTCCCCATACTTGTGCAAGAGAAGATACATCAGGAACACCGGCAGCTGAAAGTGCTGCGGCATCGGCACGTTGAACTGAGCGGCTTGTTGCATCAGCTGTTTTATATTGAAAGCTTAAATTAGCAAAGCCATTGTCGGTAAACGGTAAACCCACGTTACCCGACACTTGTGTTGTATCGCCGTCACCTTCATAAAATTGACCATGGCGGATTTCTAATTTACCACCTTCAGAAGCGTCTTTTAGTTGGAAGTTCATTACACCGGCGATTGCGTCAGAACCATACTGTGCAGCCGCGCCATCACGAAGTACTTCTACTTGTTTAATAGCAATGCTTGGAATAACTGAAATATCTGCGCCTTGCGCGCCATCGTTAATACCACCGCCTAAAAATGCAATTACAGAAGCACGATGACGACGTTTGCCGTTTAAAAGAACCAATGTGCTGTCTGATGGTAAACCACGTAAGTTAGCTGGACGAACAAGAGAGGCCGCATCGCTAATAGGATTTTGATGTACGTTAAAAGATGGCACTGCACCTTTTAAAAGCTCAAGCATGTCGGTATTGCCTGATCTTTCTAATTCTTCGCCACCAATAATATCGATTGGGACCGGTGAGTCACCGATTGAACGTGGAGCTGAGCGCGTACCTACTACGGCAATTTTCTCTACGTTTTTATTTACTTTAGTTTGCTGTTGCTCGTCTGCTGCAATAGCAGAACCCGAAAAAAACAACCCTGCAGTGGTTGTAGCTAAAGCAAATTTGATTGCTTGGTTTAGCGCATTATTTTTTAATTTCATTCTAATTTTCCCCAGTTAGAATAATTCTTATTTTGATGCTAATTTCACATCATTTATTTTTTACTTAATTTTTTGTTTCACATAAGTTTGAGGGTTTAGCTCAAAAGCCTAATCAATTAAGCTTACTTTTTGTGAAGTCCTATTTACAGACTATAGGTAAAAAACTGGAAGGGCAATTACTAATTAACCATCTGATAACAAAAAGATTCAATTTAAGAAAAAATGCAACAATGGTGCAAAGTAAAGCTAAAATGAACTAAATAAGTGCAAATAGGGTTGTTGAGAGGAAAATTAATGCGTTATCAGTATTTAAATGTTATTTATTTGTTTCTTTTTGGTGGGGTTTTCAACGTTTTGTGCGCATCGCCAAGTTGCTAATTTTTCTTTATATTCATCCCACACGCAGGGGCAGCAACTGCCACCACCACAACATTCATCAGATTTTGGTTTTTCAGGTTTTTGCGGTAGTTGGTTTGTCATATTCAGTGTTGTTGTATGTATTTAATACTAATTTGGTGCAAAGGATAAGTTAAAGGATGTTGTAAGTAAATTATTCTTTGTGAACCCGTGCTGCTGTGTGAAAATAAAAGTTATGCGATTATATAAAGTTATTCACCGTGCACCTTGGCGGGTAGTTAAAATTAGTAAGAAACGCCAACAGCTGCGTTTTCGCCGTGCTATGGTGGCGCTTAAAATTGCACTTGCGCAAGAAAAACAAGAAACCAAAGAAATGCTCTCTATTTATAGGCGCTACACTCAAGGTCAAACAAGTAAAGAGGAGTTAAAACGCGCTAATGAACAGTTTGTTGATATTTTAAAAGGATTAGGGCTCGGTGTGTTTGCAGTATTACCTTTTGCCCCGCTTACAATTCCTTTAGTTGTTAAATTAGGGAGTTTAGTGGGAGTTGATGTACTGCCAAGTTCGTTTAATATGAACAAATCGATTAAAGAACTTGATGCTAAAATAGATCAAGAAAATCAAAAGCAAGAATCCAAAAATAGCTTAAAAAAGTAGCTAAAATCCCTTCAAATTAGCGATACCTTTTAGGTGCGCTTATTGATATGCTCTTAAGTACCATTTTTATATTATATGAGCTTTTTAATGAGTGCATTACTACGTCATACATCTTCTGGTATTCCTTTATCTTTTATTCTTAAAAACGAATTATCTGACTGGCAAGCACAGCAGCCTGCATTTATACAAAATTGGTTAACTAATACAGGTTTCGAAAAGCAAGGTGTTGCTTTAATCCCTGATGCTAAAACGGGCGAGTTAAGTCAGGTATTTTGTTTAATGCAAAGTAGCGATGATTTTTGGGCTGCGGGTAATTTAGCAAATACACTTCCTACTGGTACTTATCAAATTCAAGGCGAGAGCGCTTTTGTAGAGCAAGTTGCTTTAGGGTTTGTGCTTGGTGGTTACGAATTTAGTGAATATAAAGAAAAACCAACAGCAAAAGCGCAATTAGCCATTAGCGATAAAGCGTTGTTTGAGCGTATTAGCCAACAAGCTGATGCTATTACACTTGCACGTGATTTAGTTAATACGCCAGCGGTAGATATGATGCCGCAACATTTATCGCAAGTAATGGAAGATTTAGCTGCAACTTACAATGGCGAATTTTCACAGTGGATTGGCGATGAGTTACTAGAGCAAAACTACCCGACTATTCACATGGTGGGTCGTGCAAGCGAAAATAAACCGCGTTTACTTGATTTAAAATGGGGCGCAACAGATGCTCCATTAATTACACTAGTAGGTAAGGGCGTATGTTTTGACTCAGGTGGACTTGATTTAAAGCCAAGCTCTGGCATGCGTAACATGAAAAAAGACATGGGCGGCGCGGCGCACGTAATTGCACTAGCACAGCTTATTATGGCAGCTAACTTACCAATTAGATTACGAGTGCTTGTACCTGCTGTTGAAAATGCAGTATCGCGCAATGCATTTCGCCCTGGCGATGTTGTTAAAACACGCAAAGGCATTATGGTCGAAATTGATAATACAGACGCAGAAGGGCGCTTAGTATTGTGTGATGCATTAAGCGAAGCACAAAACGATAATCCTGAGCTAATTATTGATTTTGCTACCCTCACGGGTGCATGTCGTGTTGCATTGGGTACTGAGCTTCCGGGCTTTTTCTCAACAGAGCGCGATGTAGCAAACGGTATTATTGACGCCGGTTTAAGTGTACATGACCCTGTTTGGCAACTTCCGCTGTTTGAGCAATATAAAAACTTACTAAAAAGTGATGTAGCCGATATGGCAAATTGCGCAAGTACACCGTTTGGTGGTGCTATTACTGCAGCGCTTTACTTAAAAGAATTTGTTGAACCAACAACACCGTGGGTACATTTTGATGTAATGGCGTGGAACTTACGTGCATTACCAGGTCGTCCAACGGGTGGTGAAGCATTAGGTATTCGTGCTGTATTTAACTACTTACAAAATCGTTTTAATAAATAAGTTTTTGATTCAATAGTAAGAACTTGAGCTTATGAGTTTTAAACCTCATAAAGCTCAAGTGGCAAGTTATCTGGATCGGCAAAAAAGGTAAATTTTTTGCCGGTTATTTCATCCACTCTAATATCCTCAACGTTTACATCGCACGACTCTAAATACGTTTTTGCAATCTGTACATCCGCTACCTTAAAAGCTAAATGTCTTAAGCCGTGTGCTTCGGGATAGCTTGGTCTTGCGGGCGCTCCATCAAACGAAAATAACTCTATTTGACTACCATCGGGCATGGCTAAATCTAATTTATAAGAGTTACGCTCTGCTCTAAAGTGCTCGTTAATAATTTCAAGTTTAAGTACGTTGCTATAAAAGTGTTTAGAACGTGCATAGTCACTGCAAATAATGGCAGCGTGATGAATACCTAAAAGTTTCAAATTTAATTCCTTAAAAAGCAAAAACGCACTTAATGAAGTGCGTTTTATATGTTGCTTACTACATGTTGTGTTAGCTTGGCTGCGCTTCTTTACATGCTTTAACGGCCGGTGCTACAAGTTCTAAACCGGTTTTATCACATGGCGGTAAAGCGGCATCGCTTACACTAATAGGCGTTACGCGTTCGCCCCATTTTATGTAACTTGCAGCCCAGGTAAGGCCTGCACCAAATGCAGCAGACATAATGTTTGAATGCGGTTTAATTAACCCTTGCTCAACGGCTTCACATAACGCAATAGCAATCGTAGCAGCAGAGGTATTACCATACTCACCAATGTTAACCATTACTTTTTCGTCAGGTACTTTTAAACGATGCTGAATAGCCTGAATAATACGTAAGTTAGCTTGGTGTGGAACGAGTACATTAATGTCATCAAGGCTCAAATCGGCTTGTTTAAGTACATCGTCGCACGCTTCGCTCATGCCTTTAACAGCACGTTTGAAAATTTCACGACCTTCAAATAATAAATCAGATGGACCAATTGGCTCATATTTATTTAAATCACTACCAAAGTTAGTGATGTGTAAAATATCGCGGTCTTCACTGTCACAACCGGTTTTAGTACCAAGTAGACCCGCTGGTGTTTCTGCCGCTTCAAGTACGACTGCACCTGCACCATCACCAAATAATACAGCGCTGTCACGGCGTGCCCAGTTTACGTACCAGGTCATACGCTCAGCGGCAATGACCACTGCTTTTTTGATCATACCCGCTTGAATTTGTGCTGTAGCAGCTTGCAATGCATATAAAAAGCCCGAACATGCCGCGTTTGTATCCATTGCGGCAGCGCCAGTTGCACCAATATTTTTTTGCACTTGTGAGGCGGTATTTGCCACAACAGTAGAAGGTGTACAAGTGGCTAATATCACTAAATCAATATCTTTAGGATCAACGCCCGCGCACGCAATAGCATGCTTAGCAGCAACGGTTGCCAGCTCGGCGGTACTTACATGGCTCACTCGGCGAGATTTAATGCCTGTACGCGTGGTTATCCACTCGTCGGTGGTATCAACTATTTCACTAATTTCATCGTTGCTAATGCTTGCTGGTGGAATGCATTTACCCCAACCAGTGATATGTGCGTAAGGCATAGTATGTTCTCTTAAGGTGGTCTGACATGTATTTCTAATGGGTGAGTTATACCAAAAAACGGCTTTCAAGACTAGTTTATAGCATGCTTTGTATCGTAAATATTCGCAATTACGGGTTATTTAAGGTAATGCTAGTATAAAAAAGGAGCAAGTATGAAAACAATACTAATAACAACATTCACTTCAATAGCGCTGGCATTAATTGCAAATGGGGCTTTTGCTCAACAGCATAAAATTATTTATGCGGGCAGCTTACTTGCATCCGAGGATCAAAAAGTAAAAACAGAGCAAACGTTAGTCATAACAGATAATACAATAACAGCCATTAAAGACGGCTACCTCACAAAAGCAGAACTTAACCTATCTGATGCCGATATTATCAATCTTAAAAATCAATTTGTAATGCCTGGTCTTATTGATATGCATGTTCACGTTACGTTTGAGCGAGATGCTAAAGCAAACCCTCACCGCTGGGCAACAGAATATGATGCCGACTATGCTTTGCGCTCAATTAAATATTTGCAACGTACGCTCGATGCGGGTTTTACATCAGTGCGAGATTTAGGTAGCGATCATAAAGTTATATTTCCGCTAAAACGCGCTATCGAGAGAAATGATATTAACGGCCCTCGTATTTTTGCAGCGGGTAATACAATATCGCCTACCGGTGGACACGCAGATATGCACGGTTATCGAAAAGATATTACAGATGCGGTTACAGGTGGGATTGGTATTTGTAATGGCGCGGATGATTGTAGCCGTGCGGTACGCGAGGTAATAAAAAGTGGCGCTGATGTAATTAAAATTACTGCCACAGGTGGAGTATTGAGTAATACCGCCGCAGGGGTTAACCAACAACTTACAGATGCAGAGCTGATTGCAATTGTTGATACTGCTCACCACTTAGGGCGTAAAGTTACAGCGCATGCGCACGGTACACAAGGTATAAAAGCGGCCTTAAAAGCCGGTGTAGATTCTATTGAGCATGGCTCTTATTTAGATAAAGAGGCAATAAAGTTATTTAAAAAAACGGGAGCTTATTTAGTACCGACGCTTTTAGCGGGTGCAACGGTAAGCGAAGAGGTGCTTACAAATCCAAATATGCCACCGGCAATAGCCGACAAAGTGCGTGAAGTGACTCCAAAAATGCAGGCTTCGTTTAAACTTGCACTGAAAAACAAGGTTAATATAGCCTTTGGAACAGACTCAGGTGTGTCGCGTCATGGGCTTAATGCTAACGAATTTAGTTTAATGGTAAACAATGGTATGAGCGAAGCCCAAGCTATTAAGTCAGCAACCATACATGCAGCTAAACTACTGGGGCAAAGCGCACTCATTGGCGACTTGAGTGTTGGTAAGCAAGCAGATATTATCAGTGTGAATGGCTCACCGCTTAAAAATATCGACGTACTTAAAAACGTGCAATTTGTTATGAAAGCCGGGCAAGTTTATAAACAATAGGGAAGGTTATGAGCAGCAAAATAAAAGTGTCGTTGTTTAATCATTTGATTGACGCTGAGCGCCAGTTACTAGACCCAGAAGTTCGCCAATCTGAGCGGGCATTAGATGCTTTACTCGATGATGAATTTATCGAAATTGCTGCCAATGGCACTACATTTAATAAATACCAAGTACTTACCCGCTTACCTACCGAGGTTGTGCCACAGTTTTATAATCAGCATTTTAAAGGGCGAATGCTAAGCGATGATGTAGTGCAACTTAGTTATCAAGCTGCTTATAGGCGCTCTGCTCGCAGTGAATTTAATTATTCATTGCGTATGTCGCTTTGGCGTCAAACTAACGAACAATGGAAAATGGTGTTTCATCAAGGAACGCCTTGTGCACCGTTTTCAATTTCGATGGATGATGATTAAAAATCATATAACCGTTAAAATAACCTTATTAAACATTTGATTGGGCAATTACCTCTTGTTAATGCGTACCGACCCCACCATTAGTCGATTATTAATGCTGCGAAGCGGCGCAATTGCGGTGCAATTAATTGCGGTGCTTAGCGTTTATTTTTTATTAGAACATCAAATTGCATTACTGCCTTTACTTATTGTTATTGCCGTTGAGGCTGTGTTTCAGCTTATTAGCCTATTTGCTTATCGAAATGTAAGCCGTGCTAAACCTTTGGGTATGTTGATGCAGCTAACTGCTGATGTATTATTTTTAACGGTTTTGCTCTCTCTAAGCGGTGGTGCAACCAATGCATTTGTATCACTGTTATTGCTCCCGATAATGATCGCTGCTGTTACGTTGCGAGAAAAAGGATTAGCTTATATTGCGGTATTAGCCATTGCCGCATACAGTTTTTTACTGATAAAGATGCCCGATCACAGCATGCATCAAATGAATATGAGTGGTCACTTTATTGGCATGTGGGTTAATTTTGTTTTAAGTGCTAGCGTAATCGCATTAGTGATTGGCGCAATGAGCAGGGCACTTAAAGAGCGAGAGCAAATTATTGCAAACGTGCGTGAAAAACAATTACGTAATGAACAGCTTGTTACCCTTGATGGGGCCGCTGCACAAATAACCCATCAACTAGCGACCCCAATTGCAAATTTACAGCTATTGTTTGAAGAGTTATTAGAAGACCAACCAAACAACCCCATTGTTAAGCACATGCAAGCGCCGCTTACTCAGTGTAGTACGCAACTTAACGACTTTAGAAAACTCTCAGAGCAGCTACGCCTCAAAAATTCGCAAGAGCATACCAGCGTAAAGCAACTGCAGACACAAATTACAGACACACTTCTACTGCAATACCCTGATCAGCAAATTAAATGGATTACGCCACCTATTGCAGCAACATTGATAAGTGATGCCATGTTATTGCCTGCTATTTTAAATTTATTGCAGAACGCCGCGCTCGCTAATCAAAAACAAGGCCAAACTCAATTAGAGCTGAGTTGGCAGCAAGATAACTTACATAGTGAATGCGTTTACTTGTTAATTCGTGATTTTGGCCCTGGCTTTTCATCATCGCAATTAGCAGAGCTGGGCGGGCAACTTATGCCAAGCGATCAAGGAATGGGGCTTGCTGTGCTTTTATCAAATGTTACTTTTGAGCGTTTGAATGGCTCACTTACCTTGTTTAACCATGCAGATGGCGGCGCTGTTGCCAAAGTTAAACTCGCTATTGTAAACACTGAGAATAACGCCTTATGAAGTTACTTATAATTGAAGACGACATAAATTTAGCCAGCACACTGGCAAGGCGCTTAACTAAACAAGGCTTTATCTGCGAGGTGGCGCATAACCAAAGTGATGCGTTACTTACCGCGCGTAAACTATTGCCCGACTTTATTTTATTAGACATGAAACTAGGTGACGACAACGGACTTGCACTCATAAAGCCGCTGCGTAGTTTACTCCCCCAAACTCATATTGTTTTACTAACTGGGTTTGCAAGTATAGCAACCGCAGTAGAGGCAATGCGTTTAGGCGCAAACGATTACCTTACTAAGCCGGTTGATATGGCAACTTTATTAAAAGCGCTTAACACCGAGCCTGTGGCATCGACATCGAATGTTATTGGTGATGCGGTTATGTCGCCAGAGCGTTTAGAGTGGGAGCATATTCAACAAGTATTACACAGTAATAATGGCAATGTGTCGGTTACCGCAAGGCAACTTAATATGCATAGGCGCACGTTACAGCGTAAATTACAAAAAAAGCCGGTGCAGCTGTAGTTTAGTACTTAATTTAAGGAAGGTATTATGAGCGATGATGCAGCTACACTAATGCAAAATCAAAAAATTATATTATTTGATGCGCAATGTAAGCTGTGCAGCGCGTGGTGTAATTTTATTATTGCTCACGATAAAAATACTATTTTTAAATTATGCAGCGTGCAATCTCCAAAAGGGAAATTGCTGTTAACACACTTTGGTTTTTCAACAATTGAATATGCCTCAATGGTTTACCTAGAAAATGGTAAAGCGTATACGCAAAGCCATGCTTTTTTTAACGTTGTTAAGCAGCTAGGTTACCCATACAAACTAGCAACTGTATTTAGTATTTTGCCAAATAGGTTTAATAATTGGTTATACGATAGGATTGCTTTAAACCGCTATACCTTATTTGGAAAATATCAGTACTGCAGAATACCCAACCCAGAGGATGCCAAACATTATTTAACCTGAATGCAGGTAAAGAAATTTACTAATGTTTTGAATCATAGTGCTCCATTAGACAAATACTTTAAGCAGTGGAATAACCGCAATGATGCAATATAAGCTGCTTATGCATCGGTCAGCTGTTAGGGTTTTTTCAATACCTGACACCACCGATGGTATAACTAATGGATTAAATTCAGCTATAAAGAAGATTGAAATAGCTACACTGTATTATGAAGCCCTCCTTCTGGAATTAGGTGCTAATATGTTTAAAAAAAGCAAAGTTTTTTTGTCGTAATGTTTTTAGCTTAATTCGCTTGGAGTACTTATTTAGTAGCAATTGTTTCAGAAGGCCTGGCTACGAAAAGTTGGCCTGTGGTCGAGGGTACTGTTATTTTTAGTAATGCATTGCGTATACAACATAACCAGGAGCGCTATATTATAGAGGTCGAATACTCGTATTCAGTTGAGAAAAAGCTATTTTTTGGAAACCGAGTATCTAACTTTAACTCTATGCTTGATAGAACGGATCGAGATTTCTAACTTAAGAAATATGAAATGAGCGATAAAGTTAATGTTTATTATAACCTTAAGGAGCCTAGTAAAGCCTACCTAATAGTCGGTGTGGACTACGGTATTTATCTTTTGTTGTTTGCGCTTATAGCAATGGTAGTTTATTCAGCCGTGAATTTAAGAAGGTTATTTAAAAACTGATTTTAGAAAGGCTCATAGCAGAGGCAGAAAACTAATTGGGTTAGGTTTTTTCTTCTTGCCTTTGGTTGATTACTGCTAATCTTGAGGTATTAATTTATACAAATTGATAGGTTATAAAATGGCTAGGCCTCTCAGGTTAGAGTGTACGGATGCGTTATAGGGCTATCCTCCCCGAAAATTAATAGAAGCCAAATGTATAATTTTTTCTTATTGTAAACATAGGAGGAAAATATGAAAAAATTTATATCTATGTCTAAATTGTTATTTTTAATAGTAGCTGTTTTTTCTGTAAAAGCATTTCCTTTACAGGAAAATATTGAATGTAAAAAAGTATCATGGGGTCAACTGTTTAAGAATCAAAGTGAGCTGATTGGAACTAAAGTGTGCTTAGTTGGATATTATGGACACCTTGTTTTTTATGAAGATCATGCAGCTTTAGAGAATATGTCAAAGCAATACTTAGTATTCCCATTTTACGGTGATGTAACGGAGGGGTTTGTTAAGCGTTGTAGCGATAGAATGCTTTTAGTGGAGGGCGTTATTTCCAGCCATGAAAAAAGTAAAGCACCACGAATAAGGAAAGTAACTAGGTTAAGCCCATTCTCAGACCCTGAATATAGCTGCTTAGATCAAATATCAGGTTTCGTGAATTAAAGTGTACTATTAAGTGTTGCCAATTATTAGATTGGTTAGCTATAAGTAGATGCTAGGTTTAGGTGGCTGTGCTAAAATCGCCGCGTTTAATTTTAGCTAACGGTATAAAAGGCTTTTTTCATGGCAAACACAGCACATGCACTTCACATTTTGGTTAAGCACAAAGAAATTGCAGAAGATATTATTAAGCAATTGGGTAAAGGTGCAAAGTTTCAAACCTTAGCTAAAAAGTATTCATCATGCCCATCGGGTAAAAAAGGCGGGGATTTAGGTGAATTTGGACGCGGGCAAATGGTCCCACAGTTTGACAAAATTGCATTTAAAGGTGCAATTTTAGAACCCCACCTAGTTAAAACAAAATTCGGCTGGCATGTTATTAAAGTGCTTTATCGTACTTAGTTTACTTTTTAGTAAGAAGTAGCCTTCGCTATATAGAAAAAGGCTGCAATGTGCAGCCTGTTTTAGTTAGTTATTATTTTGCTAAATTAAAATCTATAGTCATTTCTAAATTCTCATCAACTACCGCAATACCATTAACTACTTTAGGTGCGTAACGCCATTTAGAAAGAGAGCGAATCGCTGCTTTATCAAAAATTTTCACAGGCTCAGCTTTAATCACTTTAATATTAACTGGCTTACCAGATGCATTTACATCAAAAGACATTGTCACACTACCTTCAATTTTTTCACGGACACTTTTAATTGGATACTCTGGAGGGCTGGGCATTATTAGCGTAGAGTTAGGGCTATCAGGTAGAGGTGTTGTCGAACATGCGGTTAAAAGAAACAGTGAAGTTAATGTTGTAATTATATATTTCATTATAAATCCCTTTATAGGTATTGTTATCGATTAGTTAGATGTAGTTTCTATAATGACACCAAAAGAGATTTAAGGTGAATAATAAATTTGTATTGTTTTTGAACTGATGAATATACGAGAAAGGCTGCAATGTGCAGCCTTTCTTAATTTTAAACTTTATTTGTATATTAAGCGTCTTCCTTGGCTTCTTCTTCACTAATTTGTTTTAGTGCTTGAATGAATGAGTCGCTTGGTTGTCCGCCAGTAAGTGCATATTTATCGTTTATGATAAACGTAGGTACTGAAGTAATACCCATCTGTTTAAAGTTGTCTTGCTCTTGGCGTACGTCTTGTACGTATTTGTCTGAATGTAGAATACCGCGCGCAGTTTCTTTATCAAGACCCACTTTTTCAACTACGTCGAGCAATGCTTCTTCTTGATTTAAGTATTTTAAATCTGTGAAGTGCGCTTCGAAAAAGGCGAGTTTTAACTCTGTTTGCTTACCTTCTTCACGTGCCCACATTAATAAACGATGCAAGTCAAAGCTGTTGATCATGATGCGTTTGCCATCAAAATTAAAGGTGAATCCAGCACGTTGACCGGCTTCGAACATGTTTTTACGATTTTCGTCGCCTTGCTCTTCACTTAGGTTGTACTTTTGCATTAAATGTTCGTTTAAGTCTTGACCTTCAATTGGCATATCTGGATTTAGTTCAAAAGGATGCCACGTAATATCTGCGCTCATTTCGTCTTTAAGTTGCTCTAGTGCAGTTTCTAGGTTTTTATAACCCACTACACACCAAGGGCACATTACGTCTGAAACGATATCAATTTTAAAGTTTTTCATATTTATCCTTTTGAGGATTGCTTATAACTAAGTATAAAAAAGGATATTGGGATTAATTTAGCTTTATCAATACCAAACTAAAAAGAGCAGCTATACAGCTGCTCTTTTAGAAGGTACTAATCTTTAGGCGTTAAGCCCAAATGGGTCGTCAATGCTATAACTTGGTTGTGTAAACCAATGAGGGCCGTTGTCGGTCATGTAAAAATGATCTTCTAAACGTACGCCAAATTCATCCGGTATAACTAACATTGGCTCGTTACTAAAGCACATGCCAGGGTCAAGTGGGGTTTTATCACCGCCAACTAAGTATGGCCATTCGTGAATGTCTAGCCCAATGCCGTGACCCGTTCGATGCGGGCAACCCGGTGTTTGGTACTGCGGACCTAGCCCTTGCGCCGCTAAATAAGTACGTGCGCCCGCGTCTACGTCTTCGCAGGTAGCACCGATTTTAGCGGCATTAAACGCGGCCATTTGCGCTGCTTTTTCATGATCCCAAAACATCCGTTGGCGCATTGTAGGTTCGCCAAATACATAGGTACGGGTTATATCTGATAGGTAATCGTGTACTTTACAGCCGGTATCAATTAATACCATATCGCCTTTTTTAAGTACTTGGGCGTCTTTAACACCGTGCGGAAAAGACGTTGCAACACCAAATAAAACAATACAAAAATAGTTACCTGGCGCGCCTACTTTTTGATGTGCTTGCTTAATAAAGGCTTCTACTTCGGTGGTGGTTACTCCCTCATAAAGCATGCTTGCTGTGGCTTGATGTACGGCTAAGGTCATATCCATCGCGCGCTGCATTAAGCTAAGCTCGTGAATTGATTTATGCATACGGCAATGCGCCGTTACAGGTTGTGCGTTTATGAGTGTTAAACCCGTTTGCGCTTTATTAATGCCGTCGAATATAAAAAATTGTGCGCTTTCATCAATGCCAATGGTTGCGTTTTCATTAATGTTTAGTTTTTTTAGTACTTCGACAAAAAGTGCATAAGGATTTTCGTGCTCTTGCCACCCATGAATAGGTCCCTCTATTACTTTAAACCCGTTTAGTGAACCAATTTCGAAATAAGGCGCAATGTATTGTACTTCACCAAGGGCCGGTAATATTGCGCCAACCATGCGCTCGCTCGCGTACCATTTCATACCTGTAAAGTAGGTTAGGTTGGTGCCAGCGTTTAAATAAATTGCATCTATGTTGTTTGCAAGCATATAAGCTTGCGCTTTGGCTATGCGCTCTAAATGTTCGTCAGCTGCAATAGGGGTTAGCGTTTGCGTCATATTACTTAGGCTTGCCAACGCTTGCTCGCTTGATTGTGTACCTATGCCCGTAGTGGTCATGTTTTTCTCCTTGGATTTTTAGCTAGTGTGATTAATATCAAGGTAAAATTCAATGTTATGCGATAAGAGGCTAATAGTTTATAGCCTCTTAAATAGTCATATTATTTTTTAGCGTAAGGTAAACGCGTGAGTTTATTGCTTGTGTGGTAGCTATCAAGCCCGGTTACTGCGACTGTTTCTATTGCTTGTAAATCTAGGAAACCATCGCTTTGCAGCGCGGCTTTATCAACAAAAACATCCATAATTTCGCCAATAACGAGCTCAGTCCCATTGATGGCTAAATGTTGATTTTCTACAAATTTAACCGAGTACTTTAAGCGGCTTTCTTTTACAAAAGGGGCTGCAAAGTCGTTTAAGTATTCAGGTGTTAAGCCTGTAGCATCAAACTCAGACTCGTCTTTATCGTAACGGGCTGAAGTTTGATGAGCTTGTTTATAAATCGACTTATTCACTTGATTAATGGTGTAAGTTCCCGTTTGTAAAATATTTTCAAACGTATGACGCGGCACACTGTGAGGGCGCATAATCATGGCGACTAAAGGTGGGTTAGCCCCAAGGTGAATAACCGAGCTTACAATCGACAAGTTGGTATTGCCGAGTAAGTCTTGCGTGCCAATTAAATTAGCGCTTTTAAAACCCGAAAGAGAATTAATTAAATGTGTACGGGTATGTTTTTCAAGTGCGTCTATTTGCGCTTTAGTAAAATGCATTAAAAGTCCTTACCACGGTATGGTTGAGCCTTGCCAGTCTAAATAAGCAGGCTCACCGTTTAGTTTTAAATCAGGGTTATTGTTTGTTAATTCAAATAGTTGCTTGGCTACAAATTCAGGGGTAAATAATTTGCCTTCAGGTACATTCTTTTGAAAGGGCTTTGAAAGTGCTGTATCGGTAGTGCCAGGGTGAAACAGAATGAGTTTGGTATTTTTAGCTCGGCGTGAAAGCTCAATCGCTGCGGTTTTAAATAGCATGTTAAGAGCAGCCTTAGATGCGCGGTAAGTATACCAACCACCTAATTTATTGTCGTTTATGCTGCCTACGCGCGCACTGAGTGCTGTAATAGTACACTGCGTTTTGTGGGTTAACAGAGGCAAAATACTCTGCAAGCAAAGTAGGGGAGTTAGGGTGTTTGAATTTAGAAGTTGGCTAAAATACTCAGCGTCTAAATCCTCCATCTTTTTTTCAGGCATATGGGTTTCGTTGTGCAGTGTACCATTGAATATAATAACTTGTTGTATATCGGCATTTTGCTCTTTTAGGTAATTAGTAACGCGCGCTAAACTTTGTTTTGTGTAGTCAGTATGCAGGTGGACAACACTTGAGCCAGACTCAATACTTTTTGAACTAATACAAACGATCTGATGAGTAGGCGTGTTTATTTGTAAATGTTCTATATATGCATTTGCTATGGCACTGCTTGCGCCGAATAAAACAATAGTTTTCATTTATCACCTTTTGCTTTTAGTCCACATTGGCCGTTACTGCACTGAGTATTTGGCATTAAAAAGCGACTGATGAGGTGCCGATACTTAGCAAATAATAGGTATCCGCAGTCAGCGAAAAAGCGAATTATTGGCAAGCGAAAAATTTTCAACCAGCTGTGTTTACCCACTATTTTCCATGCTTCGTAAGTTACATCAAGCCCATAAATCATTTCACCTGATTGCTTTTGAGCTTGAAGGTAGTTCATTGCTTTGTCTTTATCAATATACGGGTAGCGCTCGCTGAAGTCGCTCGCGTTAAGATCTTCAAGCGTAATTAAGTTTTTGTTATCAGCGTGTTTTAGTTGCTGCATTTCGGTGCTACAAAGAGGGCAGTTACCATCGTAAAAAATGATCATGTGAATGCTTTGTGATTATTTTATATATACTTTTTTACGACAAGACATTGCAAATGGATCTATTAAATATCTCTTCATGATGATATTAATAGTGTCCTACGAAAAAATGGAGACTGATAAATGAGTGAACAATACGCCGCCTTGCGAGGTAATGTAAATTTACTAGGGCAACTACTAGGACAAACAATCAAAGATGCCCAAGGTCAAGCGATTTTAGATAAAGTGGAAGAAATTCGTGCTTTATCAAAATCATCTCGCAGTGGTAACGAAGACGACAGACAAGCGCTAATAGATGTTTTACATGCGCTTAGTGATGAAGAGCTTTTACCGGTTGCCCGTTCATTTAATCATTTTTTAAACCTTGCTAATGTAGCAGAGCAATTTCATACCGTTTCGCGTTTTAATGACGTTGGCCTTGGTCAACAAAACCCTCTCACTCAAACATTAAAAACGTTAGCTACAAAAGCAGAACAAGGCCAGTTAGACAGTAATCATTTGGCCGAAACACTCTCAAAACTCCACATAAACTTAGTATTGACCGCTCACCCAACCGAGGTTACGCGCCGTACTATTATTAATAAACACGTTGAACTAAGTGATTGCTTAGCGTCATTAGAGCGAAAAGATAACTTAGTGCAAGAGCGGGACAATATTTTAAATCGTATTGAACAGCTGATTAGCCAAGCTTGGCATACCGACGATATTCGTCGCTCTCGCCCAACGCCAGTTGATGAAGCCAAATGGGGCTATGCAGTAATAGAAAATAGCCTGTGGCATGCGGTTCCGCGCTTTTTACGTGAATTTTCAGCCAATGTTAAAGACCAGTTGAGCTTAGAGTTACCAATAGATTACAGCCCAATTGAGTTTACATCGTGGATGGGTGGAGACCGTGATGGTAATCCATTTGTAACATCGCAGGTAACAAAAGAAGTGCTTGATCATGGTCGTTGGATGGCACTTAACTTATACATTCAAGATTTAAAAACGTTGTGCGCTGAACTCTCTATGTCAGATGCCAGTGATGAGCTTGTTGAGCTTGCAGGGCAAGAGTTTGAACCATATAGAGCGGTAATCAAAAAGCTTAAAAATCAGGTTGCAGAAACAGTGGCGCACTTAGGTGCTAAAATTAAAAATAAGCGCAGCGATTCACAAGATTTAATTACTAATATTAATCAGCTTAAGCACCCAGTTGAAGTGTGCTATCGCTCGTTATTAAAGTGTAATATGAAAGTAGTTGCGGATGGTTTATTACTTGATTTACTGCACCGTATAAATAGCTTTGGTTTGCGTTTAGCTAAACTTGATGTGCGCCAAGATTCGTCTCGCCACGGCGATGTGTTTTCAGAACTGACTCGTTATTTAGGTTTAGGCGACTACAACCAATGGCAAGAGCAAGACAAACAAGCATTTTTACTTGCAGAGCTTAACTCGCGCAGACCGCTTATTCCAAAACATTGGCAACCAAGCCCTGATGTACAAGAAGTACTTGATACCTTTGATGTAATTGCCAAGCAAGACGAAGCAACATTTGGTTTGTATATTATTTCGATGGCACGAACAGCGTCAGACATTTTAGCAGTACAACTGTTGCTAAAAGAAAGCGGCTGTAGCTTTGATTTACCAGTAGCACCGTTGTTTGAAACACTCGACGATTTAAACGCAGGCAGTGATGTAATTACCACATTGCTTGATAATGTTTGGTATCGCGGGCACATTAAAAACACCCAAAACGTAATGATTGGTTACTCTGATTCAGCTAAAGATGCCGGCATGATGGCAGCAGGTTGGGCGCAGTACGAAGCAATGGATAAGCTAGTACAGCTTGCTGATGCACGTGGTATTGAGCTTGTTTTATTCCACGGACGTGGTGGTACAGTAGGACGTGGTGGTGCACCCGCTGCACAAGCGCTGCATTCACAACCGCCTGGCTCATTAAAAGGTGGCTTGCGTGTAACCGAGCAAGGCGAGATGATTCGCTTTAAATTTGGTTTACCCGATGTAGCACTGCAAAGCTTAAATATTTACGCAGGCGCAGTTCTGCAAAGTAACTTATTACCGCCACCAGAGCCAAAACCGCAGTGGCGCGAAGTAATGAAGCTAATAAGTGAGGAGTCGTGTGAGCACTACCGTAATGTAGTTCGTCATGATGAAAACTTTGTACCTTACTTTAGAATGGCAACACCTGAGCTTGAACTGTCTAAGTTACCGCTTGGCTCGCGTCCTGCAAAACGTAATCCTAATGGTGGCGTTGAAAGCCTGCGTGCTATTCCATGGATTTTTGCGTGGAGCCAAAACCGTTTGATGCTTCCTGCATGGCTAGGTGCGTTAACAGGTTTAAAAGCTGCGCTTAATAAGTACGGCGCAGAAACCCTAAACGAAATGAGCTTACAGTGGCCGTTCTTTAGATCGCGCCTAGAAATGCTAGAAATGGTATTTAGTAAAGCCGATTGTTGGTTGAGTGAGCATTATGATAATGCGCTGGTGGAAGATATGTATAAACCACTGGGTGTAACACTTCGTAAAGAGCTTCAAGAAGCCATTAGCTTGGTGCAATCACTTAGCCCGCAAAAAAGCCTACTAGCCGAACAACCTTGGATTAAGGAGTCGATTAGTTTACGTAACCCGTACACCGATCCACTTAACTTACTACAGGTTGAGCTTTTACGCCGTGCTCGCTCAGAGGAAAAACGCAACGAAGGTGACATTGATAATGCATTAATGATCACGATGACAGGTATTGCAGCAGGTATGCGTAATACCGGCTAACATATTATTTTGTTAGGTATACCAATTAATTATTTTGTTGGGTATATCAGTTAAAATTAAAGGGAGCACGCGATGTGCTCCCTTTTTTTGCGTTTAATAACCTAGGGCCTGTTTATCTTTCGAGGTTAAATTTGCAGCAGTGTATTTGGTATTTAGGCAAGGCAGAGCCTATGTAGTGTGGTTATTCCCCATAAATAGGCGATAACGCAGCATAAATACCAAACACGCGCTGCCCAAAGGTTCGTCCTAGGGACGATTAACTCTTTGTTGCTCGGTTTTTACTTAGCCCACTAGGTTACAAACCTCGCGCCACGATTAAATCGTCCCTAGTTAGAACAAATTTTAATCCTGAAAGGTCAACAGGCCCTAGCAATTAGCGGCTTAACCTTTTAAACTACTTAGCCATTGAATAATTAAAAAATGTTATGGCTTCAGCAACTTTTACTGTACAGCAAGATACAGCACTTACAAATTCTCACATCACATTAAACGTAGCGCAAACAGCGTCCTTACGTAGTCAATTAAAATCACAACGTGGCATATTAAATTCTAATAATATTAAACAGTTATGCGCACAACTTAATGTGTCTGATGATGCATTATTACAAGGTTTAGTACCTTTGGCTTCTGAGTATGCTGTAGCGCCGATATCAGATTTTCATGTAGGCGCAATTGTTAAAGCACTTGATGAAAACGATGAGGTAAACTTTTACTTTGGTGCAAATGTAGAGTTTGATCATCAAGCATTGAGTTTAGTGGTTCATGCAGAGCAATCGGCTATAAATAACGCATGGTTAAACGGCGCTAAAAAAATAGTTAAAATAGCGATTAGCGATGCACCGTGTGGGTATTGTCGTCAGTTCATGAACGAACTCGCTGATGCGAAAGAGTTTGATATTTTATTGCCAGAGCAACACTTTAAATTGGCAGAATTACTGCCGCACTCGTTTGGGCCGACTGATTTAGGTAACGCGTTTAGCTTGTTTAATCCAGAGCCTCACCAGCAAGTATTTGCAAATGATCAACTAGATGAAAAACTAGCAAGTACAGCATTAAACGCATACGTACCCTATAGTAAAAACTTTAGTGCAGTAAAAATTAGTACATTTAAAAATGGTGATTTTTACGGAAGTTACGCAGAAAACGCAGCGTACAGCCCAAGCTTGTCGCCACTACAAAGTGCACTTAGTCAATTATTTATCGCAGGGCTTAGCTTTAACGAAAGTACGGTAAAATCAATTACACTTTTAGAAACCGCAGGCCATGAAAACCAAGCGGGTGTAGCACGTGCTGTACTTGCAAGTTTTAACAACCTGCCGGCAATAGAAGTAATTAGTGCACAGCTAAAATAACCTTTCAAAAACAATAAAGCACAGGCAGAGCTGTGCTTTATTAAAATGTGCCATTCTATCGAATTAAATAACTCACTAACTGCGTTAAAAATTATTCATATAAGACAACTATACTTCATAATTTTTGCCTTGTTACTGAGCCATTTTCTTATCGTTATAATAGCCCATTAATTAATAGAACTTATATTAATCAAGTAATACTTTTGCCGCTTCTAATACTACCGCTACAGATTTACGCTCAATTTCACCATGGTCAACATTTGGTATTTCTTGGCGAGTACGATTAACAAGTACGCCTGCTACACATGCTGCTTGTAAACCAAGGGCTGCACACATAGTAAATAATGTTGCTGATTCCATTTCGTAGTTCATCACGCCCAGTTTTTGCCACTCTTCGCAGCTACCTTGTAGTGATTTAGGAACGTAACCAGAATGCGTATCGTAACGCTCTTGTCCTGGATAAAATGTATCGCTTGATGCAGTAATACCAATATGAAAATCGATATTTAAGTTTTTACATGCTTGTACCATAGCTTGTGTTGCATAAAAGTCAGACACAGCAGGGTAGCTAAGAGGAGCAAAATGCTGGCTTGCACCGTCTAAACGTACAGACGCTTGGCTAATTAAAATTTCGCCTTCGTTGATATGTGGCTGAATCGCACCTGTTGTACCAATACGTAAAAATTTACGCACGCCAAGTTGTGCTAATTCTTCTACTGCAATCGACGTAGATGGACCACCAATACCCGTAGAACAAACAACCACCGAATGGCCGTTTAGTTGACCTAAGTAAACATGAAACTCACGAGTTTGAGCAAGGCAGGTTGGGTTGTCTAGGAATTGTGAAATGCGTGCAGCACGATCTGGATCGCCCGGTACAATCGCAAGTTTTGCACCTTTAAGATCGTCAATACATAGTCCTAAGTGAAATACCTTTTCCATAGCTAAGCCTTTTTATAATAAATTGTGTCAATCTAGCATCATTGCTAGAAACGTTTATCAAGTACAGGACGATTGTCCGTTTTATATTAACTCCTCCAATTAAGTCTTAATAATTTTAAGAACTAATTTGATTTATTCATCAACTATGAATATTCAATCAAGTGCTTATACAAGTAGCCTTGTTGTGCTGTTGACATGTTCAAGCAGACATAATAAGTATCAACCAAGCGCGTAACTACAATTAAATAGTTTATGGTAAATATTCATTAATATTAAATTAATTCAATGGCTTAAATTTTTTTAAGCACGTAAAAGCTAACGTGTTTATTTATATTAGGCACAGAGTTATTTAGCAAAGTGGAATTTATTTGAAGTTTAGGCACTTTTGGTGATTTTGCATAACTAATCAAAAGTAATTAGCTACGTACAGAATAAAAATCGAAGGAGTTTATTATGAGCACACAATTTGAAGCATTTAAAAACAAAGTTGAGCACTGTTTGTGCGCACCGGGTGATGGCGTATACACAGTAAATACTGCAAAGGAGCGCAAAGCCGCACTGCGTAATAAACTTTATGGACAAACTGAAAACGTTGATAATTTGTGGCGCGAGTCTTTAAATGAATTACCAAATTCTCCACATAAAGCCGTTATGTTAGGTATTAGCTCAGACTGTGGCGGTGGTATTTTACGCGGTGCAAACTGGGGGCCACTGTTTGTGCGCTCAGCTTTAATTGATCAGCAACCGCAGTGTCATTCGTTTGATTTAGGCGATGTACGTGTAATCCCACATTTACTTCATGATAAATACCTAAATGATGCAACCATTTCTAATTGCCAAAAAGCCCTATACGGTAATGAAGATAACGACTATTACGTAAGCCCATTATCAATCACTGAGGATGTATGCGACAGTTTTTACGCAACATTTAAAGATAAAGGTATATTTGGTATTGGTGGCGATCACTCAATAAGTTACCCACTTACCAAAGCGTACTTAAAAGCAAAGCGTGAGCAAGGTAGGCGCACCGCTATTATTCACTTTGACGCGCATACAGATTTACTCGTTGAGCGCTTAGGCATAGATTTATGTTTTGGCTCGTGGTGTACACATATATTAGAGTTTTTACCTGCGCCGCATCATTTAATACAGTTTGGTATACGCTCAAGTGGCAAGCCTAAAGCGCATTGGGAAAATACTTTTGGTATTAAACAGCACTGGGCACATGAAATCATTGAGCGCGGCGCAGCAGCAGTTGCTGCCGACGCTATTGCACAGTTAAAAGCCGATAACGTTGATGAAGTATACGTAAGCTTTGATATTGATGCGCTTGATGCAGAGTTTGCATCTGCCACAGGTACGCCAGAACATAATGGTTTAACACCACAGCATGCACTTGATATTTTATCAGCCATTGCGGATGAGTTCCCGATTACTGGTGCTGATATGATGGAAATAGCGCCATTTACCGACAGCTCTTTAGTGGGTCAATCAAGCTCTGAAACGACACTTAGAGAAGGCGCTAAAATTTCAGCCTTTTTAATTAGTGCGATGAACAAGTAAGCTGTAGGAGCTATAAATACTAGCACTATCAGCGTATAAGTGTGCATTACATGACTAAAAACTAGCAGTTCATAAAGCCTCAGCTATATTTATTAAATACATATAATGAGTTAGTTGAGGCCTCGCTGAATGAAATTATTGATCTTTTTATTGTTCATTAGCTGTATTAAAGTTGATGCAACTGAAATAACAATAGTAACGGAAGTATTTCCGGACTTTCAGTATCTCAATGAAGATAATAAACTCGTTGGCCGCTCTGTCGAGAAAGTTCATAAAGCGCTAGAAGGTACTGGTATAAACTACACTATGTTGGCGCATAGTTGGGCCATATCCTACAATGCAGCGCTACGCGATAAAAATACCTGTATATTTTCAATTGTTCGATTACCTAATAGAGAAAGTAAGTTTAACTGGGTAGGTGAACTGGAAAGCTTTGATTCTGCCATTTATGGTCTAAAGTCCAGAGGTATAAAGTTAAATACTCTCAATGATGCTAAAAAATATAAAATAGCAGTACTGCGTGATAACTTTAGTCATCACTATTTGCTTGAGAGGGGCTTTAGTGAGAACAAGCATTTATTACTCATCGATAGCCTAGATAAAATAGATAAACTCATAAGCACTCGTCACCATATACTTGATTTTGTTATCCTCAACAAAAAGCAATTTAACTACCGAGTTAAAACAGAGCCTAAGCTTGAGTTACTCGAACCATTACTTAATTTAAATACAACTCAGTCTCCGTTATTTTTTGCCTGTAATATAAATATGGATCCGGCTTTAGTTTCTCAATTAAAAGTCGCCTTTAATAAAATTTAAGCACTTTAAATTTGCTTTTTTACCTCTCAACCAATTGAAAATTAATAGCTTAAATATATTTCGTAAATATAAATTGCTGCGTTTAAAAAACCGATTATAATCCAGCTGCTTTTTGTTTAAAAAAGCACTAACTTTTTGGAGCGTTAAATGGGTGATTTAATCGGGATTAGCTTATTGATCTTGATCAGTGCGTTGTTTGCTATGTCAGAAATAGCAATTGCAGCGTCGCGTAAAATAAAACTGCGAGTAATGGCAGATGAAGGGAATATAAAGGCAGCAGCGGTACTAAAGCTACAAGAAAATCCAGGGGCTTTTTTTGCCATGATCCAAATAGCACTCAACGCGATAGCGATATTGGGTGGTATTGTGGGCGAGCAGGCCTTATCGCCTTATGTTGAAAGTGTGTTGGTATTGTTTTATCAAGGTGCGCATTTAGAAAAAATTAGCTTTTTATTCTCGTTTTTTACTATTACATCCTTGTTTATATTGTTTGCCGATTTAATGCCAAAGCGTTTAGCGATGATCATGCCAGAAGCGGTCGCTGTTAGAGTGGTTACAATAATGCGCTGGGTTACCTTTGCATTAACCCCGCTGGTGATGTTTTTTAATGGTGTCACTAACTTTGTGTTGCGCTTATTTAAAGTGCCCGCTGAGCGAGAAGACAATGTGACAACAGAGGACATTGTTGCCATGATGGAAGCAGGTGCTGCATACGGTAGTTTGCAAAAGCAAGAATATGAACTCATCGGGAATGTGTTTGACTTAGAAGCGCGATTTTTATCAAGCGTAATGACGCCACGCGACCAAATTGTATATTTTGATTTAAACGAATCTAGCCATGATATTGCGACTAAAATTATTGACCATCCTCATAACCACTTTTTAGTGGTGTCAGGAAATTTAGATAAGTTGCATGGCTCTGTTGAATCTAAAGATATTTTACGACAAGTACTAAAGGGCGAAGCTGCCAATATAAACGATGATCTCATTGATAAAGATGTTTTTTACTTACCTGAAACATTAAGCTTATCAGAAGCTTTAAATGCGTTTAAAAGTGCAGCAAAACCATTTGCTGTTGTCGTAAACGAATATGCACTTTCGGTGGGTATTGTAACGGTAAAAGATTTAATGAAAGGGTTTATGGGTGATTTAATCACTCATCAAGGCGACGAATTAATCATAGAACGCGATAAAAACTCATGGCTTGTAGATGGCTTAACCCCAATTACCGATTTAGCAAAAGTACTTGATATAGAAGAATTTCCTGATCAGATGCACTATGAAACGGTCGCTGGTTTTTTAATTTACAATATGAAGCGAATACCTAAACGCGCGGAGCATTTAACTTTTTCAGGCTTTAAGTTTGAAGTTGTTGATGTAGAAGGAATTAGGGTAGAGCAGTTGTTAGTTTCAAGGGTTATTAACCCGCAGAGTGCTAATATCCTTTAAAATAAGGTGTGCGCTTTAGTTTCTATATAATTAGCCAAGCTGTATTTGCTTGGCTTTTTTGTGTCTGTTAAAAACTTCGTTTCTAAAATGAGATATTATTTCAATATGTTAAGTTGTTTTATTTTCATACAGTCTTGATTCTATTTTCATCTAATTAACATTAAATGCAACCTAAGACGTATATTGTACTGAGGAGTGTAAGTTTGTGTAAATTTCTTCTAATTAAGATTCATTATCAGCGCGTTTTAATTTAGAATGATCGTTCACTCTAAACTAAAAGGTATTTAACATGCAGCGTTCCCGCATCGCTTTATTTGTATTGTCAGCCCTCGTCGGTTCTGTTGCTTTAACTGGTTGCGATCAGGCTGCTGAGCAGTCACAAGCTTCAGCTCCTAAAGCTGTACCAGTGGGTGTACTTACATTAAAAAGCCAAGCGCTTACTCTCAAAAAAGAACTTCCTGGTCGTATCAGTGCATTTCAAATTGCTGAAATTCGCCCACAAGTAAGTGGTATTGTGCAATCTCGTTTATTTGTTGAAGGTAAAGAGGTTAAACAAGGCCAGGCTCTGTATCAAATAGACCCTGCGACATTTGAAGCAGACTTAGCAGCAAGTGAAGCAAGTGTTGCACGTGCTCAGGCGAGTATTTCAAGTAGTAAAGCTAAAGCATCTCGTTTTAGCGAGCTTTTAAAAATAAAAGCGGTAAGTCAGCAAGACTTTGATGAAGCAGATGCCGCATACAAACAAGCAAAAGCAGAATTATTAACGGCTAAAGCGCAGTTAAAATCGGCGCAAATTAACCTTGATTACAGCCATGTGTCGTCACCAATTAGTGGTCAAATTAGTAAATCAAGCGTAACTGTAGGTGCACTAGTTAGTGCTAACCAAAGTACTGCACTTGCTACAGTGACTCAGTTAGATCCAATTTATATCGATTTAACACAATCAAGTAATGAGCTTACCAAACTTAAAAAAGCAATATCATCAGGTGCTCTAAGTGTTGATTCGACTAGCCAAACTGACGTTGAACTTATTATGGAAGATGGCTCTGTTTATCCTCATAAAGGCACATTGCAGTTTTCTGAAGTGACAGTTGATCCAAGTACTGGCTCAGTAATACTACGTGCTAAATTTTCAAACCCAGAAAAATTATTACTGCCAGGCATGTATGCCCGAGCTTCTATTGTGGAAGGTGTTAAGGCGGGTGCTATTTTAGCTCCGCAACGTGGTGTTAGCCGTAATTCAAAAGGCGAACCAACAGCAATGGTTGTCAGCAAAGATAACACAGTAGAAAGCCGCGTATTAAAAGTAGATAGAACGATTGGTTCTGATTGGCTTGTTACTGATGGCTTAATGGATGGCGATAAATTAATAGTTGAAGGTTTACAAAAAATCCGCCCTGGTGCACCAGTGAATCCATCTGAAATTCAATCGTCTACTAAAGCCGATCAAGCGCAATAACGGAGAGTTTTAATGTCACGATTTTTTATCGATAGACCGATATTTGCTTGGGTACTCGCTATTGTAGTGATGCTTGCAGGTATTTTGGCGATTAGGAGTTTACCTATTTCGCAGTATCCTTCAATTGCACCACCTGCAGTGAGTATTACTGCAACGTACCCTGGTGCATCTGCACGTACACTTGAAGATACGGTAACGCAAGTTATTGAGCAAAAAATGAAAGGACTTGATGGCCTGCTTTATATGTCATCTACGTCTGAGTCGAGTGGTTCTGCTACGCTTACACTTTCGTTTAGCGCTGAAACAGACCCTGATATTGCACAAGTCCAAGTGCAAAATAAGCTAGCGACAGCGACTCCACTATTACCAGAAGCCGTACAAAGGCAAGGTGTTGTAGTTGCAAAGTCAGCGCGTAACTTTTTAATGGTTTATGCTTTTGTGTCTAAAGATGGCAGCATGACCAATATTGATATTGGCGATTATGTTTCATCAAACGTGCAAGATATTGTCTCGCGTGTTGAAGGCGTAGGTGAAGTGCAGCTGTTTGGTTCTCAGTACGCGATGCGTATTTGGTTAGACCCTTCAAAGTTACAAAATTATAAGCTGACACCTGCTGATATTAGTGCATCAATTAGTGCGCAAAATGCACAAGTATCTGCCGGTCAACTTGGCGGTATGCCTGCCGTTGATGGTCAGCAACTTAATGCAACAGTAACAGCGCAAAGTCGATTACAAACGCCAGAGCAATTTGAACAAATATTGGTTAAAACTAATCCAGATGGCTCTTTTGTACGTCTAGAGGACGTTGCTAGAGTAGAGCTTGGCGGTGAAAGCTACCGCGTTGTTGCTCGTTACGATGGGCAACCTGCATCAGGGTTAGGTATTAAATTAGCCAGTGGTGCTAACGCACTTGATACTGCCGCTGGAGTTAAAAAAGCAATTGAAGAGCTAAAACCGTTTTTCCCTGAAGGGTTAGATGCTGTTATACCTTACGACACAACGCCGTTTGTATCGTTATCTATCGAAAAAGTTATTCACACCTTAATTGAAGCTGTTGTACTTGTTTTTGTAGTTATGTATTTGTTCCTACAAAACTTTAGGGCAACACTTATACCAACAATAGCAGTGCCAGTGGTTTTACTAGGTACGTTTGGTATTTTGTACACCTTTGGTTATTCAATAAATACGCTAACGATGTTTGCGATGGTACTTGCCATAGGCTTATTGGTAGATGACGCAATCGTTGTGGTAGAAAACGTTGAGCGCTTAATGACCGAGGAAAAACTCTCGGCACTTGAAGCTACGCGTAAATCTATGGATGAAATTAAAGGCGCGCTGGTAGGTATTGCCATGGTGCTTTCTGCGGTATTTATCCCAATGGCATTCTTTAGTGGCTCTACCGGTATTATTTATCGTCAGTTTTCTATAACACTGGTATCGGCGATGGGGTTATCTGTTTTAGTTGCTCTTATTTTAACGCCTGCATTGTGTGCAACGCTTTTAAAACCAAGCCATGTACATAACAATGAGACGTTATTTGGCCGATTTTTTACAGGCTTTAACCGTGGTTTTGATAAAACAAATTCAGGTGCACAAAGCTTTGTAGGCCGTATGCTTACGCACTCTAAACGCTACTTACTTATTTATGGCGTGATTGTGGGCGGTATGGTTTATGTATTCTCAAGCTTGCCAACGGCATTTTTACCTGACGAAGACCAAGGTATTTTGTTTAACCAAGTTTCACTGCCAGCAGGCTCTACAACACAACAAACGCTTGAGGTTGTTAAAAAGGTAGAAAATCACTTTTTAAACGATCAATCTGAAGCTGTGAATGGTATTTTTACCGTTACTGGTTTTAGTTTTGCAGGCTCTGGCCAAAACTCAGCAATTGCCTTTGTTAACCTTAAACATTGGGATGAGCGTCAGCGTGACGAGTTATCTGTTCAAGGTGTTGCAGGTAAAGCGATGGACTACTTTTCAACGATAAAAGAAGCGTTTGTGTTTGCATTCCCGCCACCTGCAATTGTTGAACTGGGTACTGCTAATGGCTTCAATATTTTCTTACAAGACCGTGTAGGCCTTGGCCATGACGCACTTTTGGCGGCACGAAATCAGTTATTAGGTTTAGCAAGCCAAAGTCCAATTTTAGCGGGCGTACGTCCAAATGGACAAGAAGATATGCCAGAACTACAACTTGATACAGATTTGGCAAAAGCCGAAGCGCTTGGTGTGTCGCAAAACGATATTAACAGTACACTTTCGACAGCATGGGGTAGTAGTTATGTGAATGACTTTATTGACCGTGGTCGAGTTAAAAAAGTGTATATGCAAGGTGATGCACAATCGCGCATGGTGCCTGAGGATCTAAATAAGTGGTATGTGCGCAATGACAATGGCGATATGGTGCCGTTTTCAGCGTTTGCTAGTGCCTACTGGACGTATGGTTCGCCACGTTTAGAGCGTTACAATGGTTTTTCAGCAATGGAAATTCAAGGTAGTGCAGCGCCGGGTTACAGTACAGGCCAAGCAATGGATGAAATGGAGCGTTTAGTTAAACAATTACCTAATGGTATTTCGTCTGAGTGGACCGGTATTTCATTCCAAGAGCGCTCAAGTAGCGGTCAAGCACCTTTACTATATGGCTTATCGCTGTTGTTTGTATTTTTATGTTTAGCCGCGCTTTATGAAAGTTGGTCGGTACCGTTTGCGGTAATGATGATTGTGCCTCTGGGTATCTTTGGTGCGATTATGGCAGCGCTAGGCGGTGGCTTATCAAACGATATTTACTTGCAGGTAGGCTTGTTGACCACCATTGGTTTGGCATCTAAAAATGCGATACTGATTGTAGAGTTTGCGATTCATAAAATGGATGAAGGGTTGGGATTAGTAGATGCAGCTATTGCAGCTGTACGCTTACGATTACGTCCAATACTCATGACTTCGATGGCCTTTATTTGTGGTGTTTTACCACTTGCAATAGCCTCAAGTGCGGGCTCGGGCGCACAAAATGCGTTAGGTATTTCGATTATTGGCGGCACACTCGCATCATCAATATTAGTTGTTGTATTTGTACCGTTGTTCTTTGTGTTAGTTCGCCGTGTATTTCCTGGAAAAACTAACGAGACAACAAAGGAGAGGGCAGAATGAGCATTAAAACATTCAGCCTAAGTGCAATTGCTCTATTGGTGCTAAGTGGTTGTCAATTAGCGCCAGAGCAAAAAGACCTTGCTCTACCAGTATCTGATGCTTATGCATCAGGTACTGAGCAAAGCGCTGCACAGCAATTAAATTGGCAGCAGTTTTTTAATGATGAAAAACTACAAACCTTAATTACGCAAAGCCTTGAGCATAATAAAGACATGCAAATTGCTGTGCTTAACGTGCAGCGTGTGCGTGGTTTGTATCAAATCGAAGACTCTGCTTTGTACCCGTCACTTGATTTAAATGCTTCTGGTACGCGCCAGCGTTTACCGGCTGATTTATCCGGTACTGGCGATGCAGCTATTAGCTCGCAATACAGTGCAACAGTGGGTATTACATCTTATGAGTTAGATATTTGGGGCAAAGTACGCAACCAATCAGCGCAAGCACTCCAAAATTTATACTCTACAGAGCTTAGCCAATACAGTACGCAGGTGTCTTTAATTTCAGAGTTGGCAAATGCGTGGCTTAGTTACGCGACGGACTTACAACTGCTAGAGCTTGCAAAAGAAACGCTCACCTCTCAGCAAGAGTCATTATCGCTTACGCAAAAAAGTTTTGATTTAGGTGCAACTTCTTCAATTACCCTTGAGCAGCTTAGAAGTACAGTTGCTACGGCAAAAGTAGACATAGCTACGTACAAGCGTTTGTTAAAACGTGATAAAAGTGCCCTAGATTTATTAGTGGGTAAATCTGTTTCAGCTGATTTGCTGCCTAATAAAGACCTGACTAACTTGATCAGTATGCCAGAAGTGCCGGTTGGTTTACCGTCTGACCTGTTATCGCAGCGCCCTGATATTAAAGCCGCTGAGCACTTAATGCTTGCTGCAAATGCCAATATTGGTATTGCACGTGCGGCGTTTTATCCAAGTATTAGCTTAACAGCCAATGCCGGGTCTGCTTCAAGTGATTTAAGTGGCTTGTTTGATTCAGGCTCGGGTACATGGAGTTTTGTGCCGTCAATTAGCTTACCTATTTTTAATATGGGACGTAACCAAGCAAATCTTGATGTAGCAAAAGCCGATCAAGCAATTGCAGTGGCTACGTACCAGCAAAAAATTCAAAATGCGTTTCGCGAAGTTGCCGATGCACTTGCTGATAGAGAAGGTTACCAAGAGCAATTAAGTGCACTTGATATGCTTATAAGTAGCCGACAAATCACGTTTGATTTATCAAAAATGCGTTACGAAAAAGGCGCAGATAGCTACTTGCAAGTACTTGATGCTCAGCGTACATGGTACGGCGCACAACAACAGTTAATTTCGGGTCAGCAAGCGTATCTTGCAAGCCAAATTAACTTGTACAAAGCGCTTGGTGGCGGATGGAACGTAACCAGTGAAACAGCTCAGGTAGAGAAATAATATTTGCGGCTTTTAAAGCCGCATTACATATTTACATGGCGAGACTATTTATAGCTCTTGCTTTACTGGGTTTATGACTTGGTAGTGGAGTTGAACATGAAGCCTAAAGCAAAAAGGCAAACAGATCCCGCAATAGCACTTGCTAGGCGTGAGCAAATATTAACAGCTGCTGCAGAGTGTTTTCGCCGAAAAGGTTATCACGGTGCAGGTATGGCTGAAATATCTAAAACGGCAGGGATGAGTGCAGGCCATATTTATAATTACTTTGAAAGTAAAGAAGCCATTATAGAAAGCATTATTGAAAAAGACATGGAAGAAATGTTCTCCATCTTTCAAAAGTTTGAAGATCATCCTGGTGATGTTTTAGCGGCTCTTTTAGATGGATTAAATATTGGTGTGCAAAGGCATATGGATACAGGCTCGTGTGTTATTGATTTAGACATGATGGCAGAAGCAGGTCGAAATGTTAAAGTAGCAACTCTCTTGCGTGAAACCGATATTCAAGCAAGAGGGCGCATGAGACAGCTTTTAACAAGCGAGCGAAGTGCGCTCAAAGACATTGATGAGCTTGAACTTGAAAGCCGAATTAACGTTATTTTTTCGATGATGGCGGGGTTATTACTCAGAAAGTTACTCTACCCAGAGTTAACCGAAGAAACAGTGTTAATAGCGCTTCGCCCTGCGATGAAAACATTACTGATGCCATTTGATAAAGCGCAGTAACGCTCAAAATAAATAACTAAAAGTAAGCTAGCCAATATTTGGCTAGCTTTTTTATTTTAGTCTATTTAAAAGCGCTCGATTGACCACTGAAGTGCAACAATTGCGATAGCAACGGAGCCCATTGGCATTAACCACTTTTTATACCAAGTGTAGTGTCGTACATAAATGAGTATTGGTAAGGCTACTAGTAAGATACTAAGTTGACCGATTTCGACGCCTAAATTAAACGCTAAAATGCTAAGCAGCTGATAGTCGCTCGACAAGCCAAGCTCGCCAAGTACGCTCGCAAATCCCATCCCATGCAGTAAACCAAAAGCAAAAGTAAGCCAACCTAAACGAAGTACCAACGGCCACACATTATTTAATGCTGCAAATAAAACAGATATAGCAATTCCAAGCTCTACCCAGCGGCTATTTGGTGAGACTAAGCTCATAGCTGTTGCGGTAAGCGTAATAGAGTGCGCAAGTGTAAACGCGGTTACTATCCATGCTGTGTGTTTAATAATTTGTTTTTTAGAGCTAATACCTTGCCATGCTTTATCGCTGCGCTTTAAAACACAGGTAAGTAACAGGGCGATTAAAAATAAAATATGATCAATACCAATCCAAATATGTAAAACACCTTGATACACGTATTGATTAAACGTACTTAAATAACTTGTTTGCTCAAAGCTGAACGTTTGTTGTGCCTCGTTGATATTAAATACACGAGATACACCGTTTATATTTACGATGGATTTATGATTGGCATCGGTTTTAAAAAAAGCGGAATAGGAAAGGGAGATTGCTTCATTGTCATCACAGCTAACCAGCAGCGGAATAACCAAATAAGGCTGGTTAAAATGGTTATCTAGCTGATAGATTCCTTCACTTTTTAAAGGGCATGATTGCGCGTTTTGCGTGATATTTAAATTTTCTTCAATGAAGTTATTAATTGAGCTGCGTTTTGCTTTTATTTCTGCCCACGAAATTTGCCCGTTTTTATCTAAATCCAGAGGCACTGCGTGCTCTAAGTCGGCTATATTAATTTGCCAGGTACCCGTGTATTGGTTTTTGTTGGTGTCGTTATTGTTCTCGCTATTTAAGGTTATATAACTTGTACTTAGTTGATGGGCAAAGCTGTAAGTTGAAAAAATGCACAGCATTAAAGTGAGTATAAATAGATAAGGCGTTTTCATAGTGTGTCTCGTTGCATCGCTTTTGCTTGAGTAAGTAATTGCTCATCGGTGCTCATTTTAGCCTGTTGCCAATTAATATGAGCCCAGTAAAGTGCTTTTTCGCGATTTGGTTGTACATCAAGGTAATATTTAGCTAAGTCACTTGCATGAAAAGAATCTTTGCGAAGCTCTCGTAGTGTAACTCTTTGCGTCATTGTATTTTGCCATTTTTTATCGCGTTTATTTAGTTTTTTTTCTGCGATTGAAAGTCTTAGCAAAATAGCATCCTCTAAATTACTTTTATCAGGAAGCAGTACGCTTAATGTATTTAATACTTGTTGTGGTTGATTTAGAGCAATTTGAATATCGGCCCATAAAACAATAAGGCTCACAGGGGCTTGAACTAAATCTACACTTTGTAAGTGAAACAATGCTTGTTTGTAGTTATTTAAACGGTAGCTCATTTCACTTAAAACATGGTTTGTAGCTAGGCTAGTTTGATTATTATTTATAATTTTTACTAATGCTTGGTAGTTGTCTAAAACGCTTTCATGTTGGCTTTGTACATCGAGTACACAGGTGCTAGCAGTAATAGTGCTTACTTGCCCAATTAAGGCTACGCAGTGTTTTTTTGCTTGTGCGAACTTACCTTGAGTCATAAATATATTGGCTAGCAATAAATGGCTATTACTATGCTGTGGCTCTTTAATCAAAACGTTGTTAGCAATATCAATAGCTTCGTCAAAAAGGTGCTCTTTTTGTAAAACGCGAGCATATAAGTAACCAATTTGAGATGAGGGTGTGTGTTTATATAGCTGGGCTAAACGGGTTTTAAGTAGCCCCTGTAAGCGCTCTGTTTGGCCGGCATATTGGCTGTTAGTGACTAATGTATTTATTTCGTCAACAGAGAGGGAAGCACTAAGCGTTGAATTACTTTTAGCAATAACTGCATCATCTTTTGGGGTAAAAGGCGCAGCGCTTAACGCAAAGGGTGTTAGGCATAAAGTAATAAATGCGACGGACTTAAAAATTGATAAATGCATTATAAATATCCTTTGAAAAAAGCCATCCATGGCCTGTCAGCTTAATTACTTGGTTAGTTACCGTTTGTTGAAATTAATCCATCAACATCGGTATCGGTGTTTGTAAACACCCGACCGTTAACAGTTAACGGCTCTGCATTTGGGGCTTGATTAAATGCATCGGTTGCAAATTGAGCAAAGTCGACTTGTAGTGCGTCAATTGTAATGTTCACTGTTGCAGTTACTTGCGAATTAACGCCATCACTTACACCAAACATAAAACTATCTGAACCTGTCACTTCTTTATTCGGTGTATAGGTAAAGTTACCATCGCTATTAAGGGTAACAGTTCCGAGAGTTGGCTCACTTGTTAACGAGTAAGTAAGCGAATCGCCATCATTGTCGGTTGCGCTAAGCATATCGGTAATGCTTACTTCCGTTTGTGTAGTTAGCATTGCATCACTTGCTGTAGGCGCTGTGTTTACAACCGGAGTAGGCTGTTTTTTATCATCATCGCTACTACATGCTCCCAATGTTAATGCACTGAGTAGAACACAAATATGGGTAGTTTTTAAATTACGCATTATTTTACTCCTTATTTAGAGCCAGCAAGCGGTGTTGCAAGGTATGGGAATGATGAATCCATCATTGTTGCATCAATAGGTGCGCCGTCTGTAAATGGCACTGTGCCTGTATTAGCATCCTCTGGTGCACAAAGTCCTAAATCAGTGTCTTCACCACTTACAGGGATAGGATGACATAAACGACCCATCACAACACGAAGTGCTATATCAACCACATCATCACCCGGGCGACGACCATTTGGGAAGCCGGCTAAATCATTACCCGCTACACCAAATGCAGATTGATCAGCTTGCGCTGTTGCTGCAATGCCTGTATTTAAACGTAGCATTTCTGAAGGTGTCACAGTTGCTTGTTGATTAACGCCTGCAAAACCTGTTAAAAATGCAGTGATTAAATCAGTACGCGGGAAGTTTGTGGGTGCCAGTGTTTCTAAGTTTTCGCCAAGGGTCGTATTAACAGCATCTTTAAATAAAATGTTTAATAACTCTGGTAGTGCTGGATGAGATACATAATCTAAAAATTGTGCATCATCTTTAGGGTGAGCAGTGGAGAATGTGTCTTTGTCTTTAATGCCAATTACAAGCTCGTTTACAAGCGGGCTACCCAAGCGTGAAACTTGTGTTAAAGCACCACCATTAACGGCGTTATTAGCAAATTTAGCATTAGGGTTTAATACGCGAGCTTGAGGTAGGCTTGCTGTTGTCCACGAACCTATTACGCCGTTACCTTCACCAACAATACAGCTTTTAGGTATTTCGATAGCGATTGACGTTACGTTTTTATCTGCAAGGTCGTCGTTATCAGCTGATTGTGTTATACCACCTGGAAAACCACCGCCGTCACCAGCACCAGGGGCGCTATCACCCTCTACAGGTACATAGTTAACTAAATCAAATGTTTTGCCTAGGTTAACTACAAATGGGTCTTTACGTTGTCCTACAAAAACTTGTGCCATGCTTTCACAGTTAGGAATTGAAACCTGATACACAAATTGGTCAGCGTAAGTTTGGTAATCGCTCATTGAACCAAATGTTTTATTGCCCACATAATCAAGTGGTTTAGAAAATGTACTTGAGTTTGATGCTGTGTTGTTTAATACCGTTGTTTCGCCAGTACGCTGCGCGCCACTAATCATGCTCATTGTGTATGATTCGCTAAAATTTGCAGCGCTGTCATCACCGGCAGATACACCGCCTACATTTTTAAGTGGTACAGACACGGTACGCTGATTACCTTCAGGTCCAACAGTTAATTGCACACCTTGGTTATCATTAGGAAGCATGCTTTTAAAGTTAAACGCAAATGTAATATCTTCAACAGCATCGCCGTCGTTATCTATATGAATGCTGTAGGTAGCATCTGGGTCCATTGCAAAGTAATTAGGACCGCCGTATGCATCTTGCAGCGGGATATAGTTAGCAATTAATGTTACAAAATCATCACGACCTTGCTCGTAACTATTAAATACATAAAAATCGGTTGAATCTAAAGTCGGGAAACGGCTTATATTTGGCGCTTCTCTGTGGCTTGATGCTTCACTTGGTGCACTTACAAACGTACTACATATTACTACTGCGAGTATTGATGGAGTTAAAGCTTTCATGACTTTGTCCTTTAGTTTTGATTGAAGTCATAGCTAATAACGGGGCAGGATTTAAATTGGATGCAAAAAAGTTAAATTATTTTTATTTTTTGTTAAAAAAGTTTTGAAGAAGGTTGGCTGCTTTATGTTAGCAGCCAACTTTGGTCATAATAGTAGGGTTATAAAAGTACCAGCTCTGTGGTGTATAGTACCTCAGTAGGAGATCCATTTGTCGAGCCGCCAATAGGCTCTAAACTCACTGCTAACAATGCGATATCACTTGCGTTAAAGCGGTTATCTTTAAATAATATTTTACTGCCTTGCTTGGGCAGTAAACCCAATGAAATAGGTGCATCTTGACCTTTTAAAATCATCCACAGCTCATAATCTTTATTAGTTTGAGCAACCAATTGGCTACTGGCTTTAATTGAGAGCCCTTGCTCGCTTACATCAATAAACCACAATGATTGTTTATCTTGATTTTGAACCAAAGCAATTTGTTGAGTGTGCATAACATTGGTACTAGGTTGAATAACCAAAAAGGCTAAAACAATACACGCAGCAGTTGCCACAAAAGACCATGTACGCCAAATTGAAGGCTTGGTATGTATGACTGTTTTACTTGTTTGTGGCCTGTTTTCAATACGCTGTAGTATATTTACCCATACATCGTCACGTGGCGTTTGCGGTGTAATAGCACTCGCTAAGTTGTTTAGGTTTTGCTCCCATAGACTTGTTGCTTCACGTGCTTGATTTGAGTTAAGTAACAGACGCTGAAAACGCTTACGGGCAAGCCCTCTAAGTGTGCCAAGCACGTACTGCCCAGCAAGCGCGTCTAATAGTTCGGGTTTATTATAATTCATAATGTTAAACACCTTTGTAGCTGCATAAGCCCACGCCTGATCCAGCTTTTAACTGTACCTAATGGCGTCTCTATATGATCCACTAGCTCGCTATGACTCAGCCCCTTATAATAAGCTAAGTGAATAGCTTGTTTTTGTTGCGGCTCAAGCTGTTCGATACAATTAACCAGTTTCGTTTCTTCATCGTAATTAACGTCAACACTTTCATTTTCATATTCGTCATCGCCTAACGACTGCTCTTTTCGTACTTTGTGATAGCGCAGTGAGTCTAGGCTTCTGTATCTGACTATACTTATCATCCAACTAATAACGGTGCCTTTAGAGGCGTTATATTCAGATGCGTTATGCCAAATTTTTATAAAAGCGTCTTGTAGTGCCTCTTCCGCGTAAGCTCTGTTAGTGAGCATATTTAAACTAATGGCAAAAAGTTTGCCGCTAGTTTGTTGATATAAACTTGAGAAAGCATTTTTGTCTCCTTGTGCTGTTGCGCACAAAAGAGGGAGTAAATCATCGTTATCCATAGGGGTCCTGTTTTTCTTATTATCATTGAGTAAACGGTTGAGAGTGTGATTTGGATGCAAAAAATTTAATTGATTTTTAGATTAGCTGCTTTATACGTTAGTACAAGCAATAACCGATCAGTGTTTGAAATTTAGACGTATAAGTATAATTTATTCACATGCTTGTAAAAAATGCACAAAGAGCAGATTGCACTTAAATTTATTTTATTATTAACATTATATATCAATGGCTTATGATTTTAATTTGAATTTAAAATGCCATTTATATGGCGTGATATTTGCAAAAGAGTACATAAAGCCGTTTAAATTAAAATTAGAAAATCGGAATCATTTACACAAAGGAGAGACTATGTGGGCTGCAATTGGTTATTCACTTTTAGCATTACTACTTATTTTTATTGGTTGGGAAGTAAACTCTGTTTACTTTGCTATTGTTTTTTATTGGACTGCACTGTCACTTTTATTAGTGAGTACCGCATATATTTTTAATACAGCAAAAATATTTAGAAAACGTGAAAATGGGGTGATCCCATTTTATATACGTTGGGCGTTTGTGCCATTTTTATTTGGTGTGCAAATTTATAATGCCTGGTCACGTAAGCGCGATAAAGTGCCGCCAATTCAAAAAATAAACGAAAACCTATTTTTAGCTTGCCGATTATTTCCCTCAGACATAGACACATTAAAAGATAACGGAATTACGGCAATTTTAGATGTAACGTGTGAATTTGATGGACTCGAGTGGAGTTCAACACAAGAGAATATAAATTACTTAAACATTCCGGTGCTCGATCATAGTATTCCTACCCATTCTCAGTTAAATCAGGCTATTAATTGGATACATCATCATATTAAAGAAAACCGTCGCGTAGTTGTACATTGTGCTTTAGGCCGTGGGCGCTCTGTTTTTGTAATGGCGGCTTATTTATTGAGTCAAAACAAAAATGCAGATGTACATGAAGTACTTGCACAAATAAAGGAAACCCGCGAAACCGCAAACTTAAATAAGCATCAGCTGCGTCATTTAGCTAAGCGTCATAAAAAAGGCGAGCTGCTGATTAAAAACAAAGCAGTTTTAATTGCAAATCCAGTATCTGGTACACGATTGTGGCAAGAAAAAGAGCATTTAATTGTTGCGCGGTTATCGGCCTATTACGATTTAACAGTATTGACTACTTCACAAGACGTAAACGGTATTGAGCTTGCTAAACAAGCAATTGCGCAAAAGCCGGACATTATAATAGCGTGTGGAGGCGATGGTACAGTGGCCGAAGTTGCAAGCGTACTTGTAAATACACAATGTAAGCTAGGTATTATACCAATGGGGACTGCAAACGCACTTGCGCATGTATTGATGGGGATTAGCTCTAAATTTATTCCTGTTGAACAAGCCTGTGATTTAATAATTGATGGTCAAACAAGCACAATAGATACCGCTTATTGTAATAATGAATTAGTACTTTTATTAGCGGGCATTGGTTTTGAGCAATCAATGATTGAAAAAGCAGATAGAGAGTCGAAAAATAAATCGGGGCAACTTGCCTACTTAAATGGTTTTTTTGAAGCATTTGGCGAGCAAAAATCACAGCTACTTAGTGTAAAACTCGATGATAATGAGCCGAAAGAAATATGTACAAATAGCTTTATTGTGGCTAATGCTGCGCCTTTTACAACGTTATTGGCTCAAGGTGGTGGGCAGCCAGATCATAGTGACGGGCTTCTTGATGTAAATTGGCTAACACCAAATAATGAAAATTCTACGACAATATTGAGTATTGCAGAACTGATGTTTAGCAGTTTAACGCAAACACATTTAGCTATAAATTCGCATCATACAAATGCTAAAAGAGTCGAGGTGACAGGCGAAGGAGAGCTTAAGTACGTACTTGACGGTGAAGTTAAAACTGCTCACAAACTCGTTATTACTATTGAGCCGGCCTCATTAAATGTGATTTGCAAAGAGCAATAAATCGCGCTACTTACAATCAAAAAAGGAGCTGAATTAGCTCCTTTTTTACATCATTTTTTAATTGATGGCCAAACAAACCCTGTTGTATCCGGCGCTTGAGAAGATGTTTCTCTCGGCGCACTTTTTGGTCTACGAATAGGTTTGTTATTTATAGTGTGAATATAAAGTGCTTCCACTTTATCGCGAGCCCAAGGCGTTTTACGCAAAAACTTTAAACTCGATTTAATGCTCGGTTGATCAGTAAAGCATTTGATTTTTACTTGCTCGCCAAGTGTTCTCCAGCCAAGTCGCTGTTCTAACTCAACAAGTATTTGTTCTAACGTTACCCCATGTAAAGGGTTTTTAGGTTGATTATCCATAGCCATACTACTTATTTAAACTGCGTGCATTGTAGCTCAAATCAGCTTTTAGCGCTAATTCACAGTGATTGTTTTAGGAGCTGTTGGGTAAATAGCATTACCTTGTTTATCTATTTTAAGCCAAATGAGTTGGCTGTTACTGTGCTGGGGTGTTTTAGCACCGCACAAAAGTGTAAATGAGTGAATTTGTATTAATGCGCCTTCGCTATAGCGTTTGTTGTCGTACCAACAGTTTGATTCTTCATTTACAAACTGGTTTGCATCAATAATTGAATGGGTTTTAAGGGTTGTTGCTTCACTAAGTATTGAATACGATAAGCTGCTAAAACAAAAGCATAGAATTAAAAAGTTACGCATTAGAGGCCTTTAAATAGGGAGGGTTAAAAATAATACATTAAGCTAAAAAACGTGCTAGTGTAAAGTACACAAAGTGATTTTAATTATAAACTTAGTTACTCACAGAACAACTTGGATTCAAATAAAAAGGTGCACACAATGCAATTTAATCAAACAATGATCGAAGAATTCACACTATTAGCAAAGTTTCCTCGCGACAGTAAAATGCAGGGTATTAAATTACACTCAGACGCAGAGCCAAGCTTACTTAGTGCAGCGCAACGCTTATTTGAAAAAGGGATTATAGATAGCCCAGATGGCGGGTATTTAACTGATCTGGGCTTAGATTTAATTGAGCACATTACGGTTATTCATAGTGCGCTACAAAGTTAGTTTTAAATTAGCTTAATTTGCATCGGGTTGATTTTGCGGTGCAGCGTCATTAAATGCAGCTAATTTATTACAGTGTTCGTAAATGGCTGCAATTTTTGGATAAGCGCTCATATCTACGTTAAAACGAATTGCATTAAATACTTGCGGCACTAAACAAATATCAGCAAGTGTTGGTTGGTTACCAAAACAGTAGTCATCATTTTCGTTTAGCATCAGTTCTATTTTTTCAAAACTAATTTCTATCCAATGTCGATACCACTTATTTTTAGCCTCGTCATCAACACCTAATTCGTTCGATAAATACTTCAGCACGCGTAAATTATTAACAGGATGAATATCGCAAGCAATGGCAAAGCTTAAATTTCTTATTTGTGCTTTTTGCCATGCAGTTCCTGTAATTAATGGCGATTGCGGATAAGTTTCATCAAGCCATTCCAGTATTGCAAGCGATTGTGCTAAAACACCATCATCGGTTTCAAGTGCAGGTAGTAACCCTTGCGGATTAGTCGCTAAGTATTCTTCCCCAAGCTGCTCCGATTTTAAAAGGTTAACAATAACAAGTTCATGATCAATTGCTTTTAAGTTAAGCGCTATACGCACCCTATAGGCCGCTGATGAGCGAAAGTAGCTGTATAATTTCATAATTAATCCTGTGAACCTGTAAATTGTTTTTTAATAGTACGCCAGCAATCGGTGTAGTTTGGTTGGCGTTCTTTACCTTCAAGGGCATATTTTGTCGGTGAAATTATATAGCGCGACTCAAACATAAAAGCCAATGTGTTTTCGTATTTTTGTGGTGTAAGCTCAGCGTTTGAGGCTTTTTCAAATACGTCGGCTTCAGGTCCATGTGGCGACATACAATTGTGTAAACTTGCGCCACCAGGTACAAAACCATGCTCTTTTGCATCATATACACCCTCAATCAAGCCCATAAATTCGCTCATAATATTGCGGTGGTAGTACGGCGGGCGGAATGTATTTTCGGCTACCATCCAACGAGGTGGAAATATCACAAAATCGACATTTGCCATACCCTCAGTAGCCGAAGGAGAGGTTAGCACAGTGAATATAGATGGGTCGGGGTGATCAAAGCTCACTGTATTCATTACATTAAAACGCGATAAGTCGTATTTGTAGGGTGAGCTATTACCCGTCCATGCAACTACATCAAAAGGAGAGTGCTTTATTTCACAGCTAAATAAATTACCGTTAAATTTAGAAACAAGCTCAAAGTCACCTTCTTTATCTTCAAATGCAGCAACGGGGTATTGAAAGTCTCTGTCGTTGGCATAACCGTTTGCACCAACAGGTCCTCGCTCTGCAAGCTCTAACGCATGGCCATAATTTTCACAAATATAACCACGGGCTGTATCATCAATTAAATCAACAGCGAACTTAATTCCTCTGGGAATCACAGCAATTTCACCTGGTTTAATGCTTAACTTACCGCACTCGGTGTGAATTAATAACTCACCTTGCTGAGGGACAAACAACATTTCGCCATCGGCATTGCAAAAGTAACGCCCTTGCATTGACCGATTAGCGACATATACATGAATGCCAATACCAGATTGCCCATTGGCACTGCCATTAGCTGCCATAGTTACCAAGCCATCAATAAAATCAGTCGGCTGTGAAGGTATATCAATAGGATTCCAACGTAGCATTGTTGGTGGTGTTACGGCTTCAGTGATTGGGGCTGTTCTTATTAGGCCGTTATCAATTGCTTGGTAATCACCTTGCACTACAGACGGACGAATGCGGTAAAACCAAGTGCGGCGATTTGAAGCGCGAGGAGCCGTAAATGCAGTCGAACTAAATTGCTCGGTGTATAAATCGTATTTAACCTTTTGTGGGCTAAATTGTCCTATCGGCAATGCACCGGGTAGCGCTTGTGTTTCAAATTCATTACCAAAACCTGTCATATAACTTAATTGTGTCGCCATTACTGACTCCTGTGAGAGGGGGTTGGTTTAATATTATTATTATTTCAGTTAAGATACTCTCAAGTGAGACTAATATCAAATGTGCAACTACGCACCTGTGTAAATATTAATGAACACCAAAGTAAGCCTTATAAAGCTGGGATAACCAAAAATGAAAATTGATTTAGCAACGTTTTTACCTTATCAATTAACGAATGTAGCAACACGTGTAAGTAACGACTTTGCCGAGGTTTATCAAACTAAGTACGGTTTAAATATTCCCCAGTGGCGAATACTTGCTAATTTAGCGCAGTATGGCCAAAGCAACGCAAAGGATTTATGCACGCAAGCAAATATGGATAAATCGACAGTGTCGCGCGCGGTAAAAGTTTTAATAGATAAAAGTTTAGTGAGAAGTGAGCTAAATAAGCAAGACAAACGCGCAGCATTACTTGTGCTGAGTAAAGCAGGTCAAAGCTTATATGAAAATATAGCGCCCGATGCACTGAATTGGGAAAAACAATTACTGAGCACTTTAACCAACGAAGAATACGAAGTGCTAGTGAGTATTTTTGAAAAGTTAAATAACAAATTAAAGGCATAAAAAAGCCCACCAAAGTGGGCTTTTAAAAGATGTTTTAGGTTACAGTTCTAAATTAGAAAGTGTAACGAACACCTATACGCATTTGCCATACAGATGCATCTGATTGCACTGATGTATTTGCATTATTTGCATTAAATTCAGAGTAAACGTAGCGGCCTTGATCATCAATTGACGTTTTGATCATGCTAGCGCCTACGAAAGGACCTTTTTTAAGTACGCCCCAATCATCGTTTAACAGGTTTGTAAGGTTATCAATTACGAAGAACGCTTCACCTTTGTGACCTTCCATAAAACCAGGAAGCTCTTGTGTCATTTTAAAGTTAAACTTAACAAACCAATCAGAGTTTTCTGCGTTACGGCTAGTCGTTTGACCACGTTCTAAACCATTTGATGCAATAAATTCATTGAATTCATTGATATCAGCAGCACTCATGTCGTAAACAACGTTAGGATCGTTTTCAAGTGGAACATACAATAGTTGGCGGTTGCCATTCCAGTTGTTGTCACCGAAGGTACCATCACTGCCATCGAATGTGTAGCTGTAAGGTAGGCCTTTATATGCTTCACCGAATAGATTAAAGCGAGTAGCAAACCCATCAACAAACTCATGGCTATAACCAAGAGTCATAGTAAAACGATGTGGAATTTCGTAATCAGATGAAGCAACACCTGGGTTACCTGGATCAGTTAGTGCAATGTTACCGTAGTTTGAACCAGCTACAGAGCTTGTCATTGGGTTAACATCATCAGAATCTGTGTAGGCATAACCAAAGTTAACGCTTACACCATTATCAAACATCTTGCTAACCGCTAATGAGATAACAGATGAATCACCGCTATCACCACTTACATTTGTTAGTAAGTATTCGTTAGAACGACCTTCAATTGATTCGTAAATAGGGCGGCCGTCAAACGTAGTTGTACCTGTATCTTGAAGTGCGATGTCACGCATTAACGCAGCATCTTTTTTCTTCGAGTATAAGTAATCAAGAGAGATTACATATTCATTTTCTGTTGTGTACGTTGCACCAAGTGAGTATTTCCACTCTGATGGGATTTCAAAGTCTGGGTCAACAGCGTTTGCTTGTGAATCGCCTGAGCCGATTACAGTGTCAGCTACTGCATCAAATTGAGACTGAGGAACTTCAAATCCTGGAGTACCATTATTTACATTAGGTGTTGCGAACAAGTCGATAGAACCAAACTGGTTTGCACTAATGTTAGTAATGCCGTCGTTTGAGTAAGAGTTAGATAGCCAAACGTTAGGGTTACCGCCTGAGAACAAGCCAACACCTGCACGTACTTCAAGTGCATCTGTCGCGTACCATTGGAAGCCTACACGAGGTTGAATTAAATCAATACCATCAAATGTACTTTGGTTACTGTAGCCATAGCGATCAGTAAAGTTTTGATTTAAGTTAGGTACATCATCACTGGTGTATTTATCGTAACGTAAACCAAACGTAATATTTGCGTCTAAGTCAGTAAACGAATACTCGTCTTGCACGTAAAATGTATGCTGAGCGTACGAAAAACTCGCAGCAGCATCGTTTGGATCATTTGTAGCAGCAGCATTGTTGTAGTAAACAGCACTTGCAATACCATTTTCAAAATCATCAACATTGTTGAAACGGTATTCACCTTCAGTATGCTGAACGAATAAGTTAAATACATCTAACTCTTCAAACTCGTAACCAGCAGTAATTGTGTGCTGATCAAGGTAGTAAGTACCTGCAACTTTAAATGTAGTTGTATCGTAGTCTAAGTCATTAGATTGACGTGAGTCATCTGGACCAATATAAACTGTACCACCATCTTCGGTACGAATTTGCATTTCACCAAAGCTGCTTGCTGCATCTAGTGATTGTACTGTTGCATCTAGCTCAGACTTACCAATACGAACTTCAGTAGAGAAGTCATCTGACCAATCAGAGTAAACAGATGCAATGATTGAAGTGAATTCTGCACTTTGGTCATAAAAGTGATTAGATAGTGATACACGGCTAGAGCCAGTATCTGACTGTGAAACAGTATTACCATCGTTGTAGTTATAGATTAAGTTTGCACGATGATCTTCGTTGATGTTCCAATCTAGTTTAACTAAGATTTTTTCATCTTCAACAGGCATACTTGAAGGCATTCCGCCTACATCGTAACCATATACAGTTTGAGCAACGCTTGTGATACGCGAGATATCATCAGCAGTTACACTGCCACTGCTTAAACCATCGTAGTTAAACTGTTGAACACCTTCAAGTTTTTCATATGAAGTGAATAAAAATAGTTTATCTTCAATTAGTGGAAGACCTACGTTGAAGCCGTAACGTTTTTCAGTATAGTTACCGTTATCAACGTCATCACCTTCAATTTTATCACCCTTGAAAGAGTCACTAGTGTAATCGTAGAAAACAGCGCCATGAACATCATTGCCACCAGATTTGGTAACTGCGTTGATGTTACACGATGTAAAACCACCGTATTGAACGTCAAACGGTGCAAGTTCAGCTGAAACTTGTTCAATTGAATCAAAAGAGAAAGGGGCGCGAATAGTAGGGTAACCATTTGAGCTTAAGCCGAAGTTATCGTTCATACGAACGCCGTCTAGCGTTAAGCTATTGTAGCGAGGGTTACCACCACCACAGTTAATTGTACCACGGCTATCATCAATTGTGATACGCGGGTCGATACGGATAATGTCTTTTAAATCACGGTTAATAGCTGGCGTATTTTCAAGATCAGTTAGCGTAAATGTAGACGCCGGACCAGTACCACCAGACATAGAGCTAATTGGCGCGCCAGAAACTACAATTTGTTCCATGCTTGACTGTGACTCAAGAGAAACGTTTACTGGGTAGTCGTTACCAATATTAAGAATAATGTTATTGAATTCTTGGTCTGCATATACATCTGAATCAACAACTACTTTATAAGGACCGCCAACTCGCAGGCCTTTAGCTGTGAAATAACCAGCGTCATTTACTTCAGTTGTTTTTACTGATCCAGAAGGTACGTGTAAAATTGTTACTTTAGTGCCGGCTGCTGGGTTGCCGTTAGGCCCCATTACTTGACCTTTAATTGCAGAGGTCGTTTCGTTAGCCATTGCAGCGCCACTTACACCAACACATGCTGCAATAGCAAGTGAAAGAGCTGTTTTGCGTAATTGAGTTTTCATTTAATTTTCCCGTGTAGTTATTAATTAAATTTTTATATTTTTATTTTAAAATTTTGCAAAATAAACAGTTGAAGTTCATTTATTCAAAATCCGTTACTAGTGTACCTTATTTATTCGTTACAAATAAAATACAACTGCAATATATTTTTAATAAATAGTACTATTTTTGTCTATTTGAGTGTTTTTTTGAGCAATAACTCTATATCGGGGTATATATTACGTGGGCTTTATGACAAACATGTGAAATTGGGGTGTGAAAAACAAAAAACCCATTACAATTTTGCAATGGGTTTTGTTAACAAATAACTTAATGTGTTATTACTTACCTATTAAGACTTAAAACTTGTAGCTAATACCAACTTTAGCCTGCCAAGCTGATGACGATGAACTGATTTGTGAGTAATTACGCACATCCGCACCACCAAAACTGTTGTCTATTTTATATCTGCCTTGATCATCAAGACCACCAAAGTCATAAATAGTTTGGTTAGAGTAACCTAAGCGTTTTTCTACACCCCAATCGCTGTTTAGAAGGTTTGCGAAATTATCAATCATTAGATAAACCTCACCAGTGTGACCTTCAGCAAAGCCAGGTATTTCTTGCTTAATGCTAACATCCATCGTAGTAACCCAAGGTTGAGTTGCTGTATTTTTACCTAAAATTCCACCACGTTGAGATATACCAGCACGCTCTAATAACGGTTCTAACTCAGCCCAAGTCATTTTAGAATCAGCCCAATTTACATTCGGATCATCAGCACCTGTAGGGATATAAGGTAAGTAAGCACCATTAGTGAATAAAGAGCTAGTATCACCTAAGTCTTCATCTTTATACATATTCATTGTGTAACTAAATGGGCGACCTGAACGACGTTCAAAATAAACATTGAACTTGGTTGCATATCCTTCAAAAAATTCAGTGTTATACGCTAAGTTAATTTTAAAGCTGTGCTCTACTTCGTAAAAGCCACGTGCTGCAATATCTTCATTACGATTTACTGTAATATTGTGCTTATAGTTACCTTCTGCCTGAGAAGCTGAACCTGCTGATGATTCTGTAACATCTTGGTGAGCATAGCTTGCCGATACAAACAGGCCATTGTCCCATTGTTTAGCAATACCCGTTGAAATAATAATTGAACGACCATCATCCGATGAATTAGTCATTTCTATGTCAACATTATCGCCACTGTAAATACTTTGATTGATAACACGTTCGCCGTCCGCAGCTAAGCCTACTGGGTTAATAGACGAATTATGCCATACCGCTTCATTCTCTTTTTTATGGTAAGCAATTTCTGCTTGCCATTTAAAGCCATCACCTAATAGTTCAGAATCAAACTCATATTCAAAACCTATTTGGGTGCGAATGCTTGAAGGCAATTTAAAGTCAGGGTCGATATACGCAACGCTACCAGCACCTTGCTCTAATGTATTTTTTATTTCATCAGGAACCTGAGTAATATCAGCTGTGTTATTTGCATAGTAATCATTAATTACATCGTTTTGTGCTGATACTAAAGTAATGCCATCACTTTGGAATGAATTGTTATACCAAACATTTGGAATGCCGCCTTGGAAACGACCAATACCACCATTAATAGTAAGCGCTTCTGTTACGTAGTACTTAAAGCCAACACGAGGAAGTATAATGTCTAGGCCATCAAGATTTTCTTGGTTAGTAAAGCCATACGTATTAGCAAAATTTTCATTTAGAGTTGGTTTATCATCAGATGATAAGCGCTCATAACGAACACCTGCTGTAACTTCTAAATCATCACCTACATAAAAAGTATCTTCTATGTAAAGCGCTAGCTGGTTACGCCTTACATCATATGCTGTATCAGCTGAATCATTAGTGTAAGCATTTTGATAAGAGAAATCATAAGAACCAATTTCACGGCTTTCAAAATTTTCTAAGCTATCAAATTTCCACGTTCCAAGAGAGTTTTGAGCAAACAAGTTATATAAACGAAGTGACTCGTACTGAGCTCCAAAGTTTATTTCATGCTCATCCATTAAATACGTAGCGTCTAACGTAAAAGTTAGATTTTGTGTTTCTGAACGGTTTGCATGGCGGTATTGATCTGTACCAAAGTTGTAAGAAGGACCATTTCGACCGTCTTCCTCAACAGTAATGCTTCCTAAGTTAGAGCGAGTTGCGCTATCAGAGGTAACATCTTTATACGACACACCAATTTCTGTTGAAAAGTTTTCAGTCCAATCAGAGTAAAGTTTAGATGAAAAGTTATTAAACTTAGTTACGTATGCATAAGTGCTTGAAACTAAGGCTATATTATCACCGCCAGTGCTAGAGTTACGCTCATCTTGGTCGTCTTGCCATTGATAAGTGAAATCTAAACGATGGTCATCACTTGCGTTCCAGCTTAATTTAACAAGCAAGTTTTTGTTTGTATCTTCTGGCGCACCGGCTAATGAATCAGTTAAGCCGTATTCATTATTTAAGATAGAAATGAAACGATTATAGTTAGCTTCAGAAGTATTAAATTCATTTGAAGCACCAGAACCGTCAAAGCCGTAATCTAGATCTAATTCACTTGACCATTCTGCATAGTTAACAAAGTAAAACAGTTCATCTTCAATAATCGCTCCACCGACATTAAAACCAAATCTTTCTTCAGTTTTAATCGGCTCTACTTTATTTGTAGAGTAAGTTTTATGACCTAGCTCATCAAGATCGTCTTCTTGTACAATATTATCAACATCGCCAGCTATCTCAGGAGTAGATATTTCATAAAAGCCAGAGAATTTAAACTCATTCGTACCAGACTTTGTTACTGCGTTAATAGTACCGCCACCAAAGTTACCTTTAGAAGCTGAGAAAGGAGATACATCAACAGAAACTTGTTCAATAGCATCAAGTGCTACAGGAGGCTGAGAAGTAGGGTAGCCACCAAAGTTCAAGCCAAAGTCATCATTTTGACCAATACCGTCAACTGTTAAACCGTTGGTACGAGGGTTACTACCTGCAAACGTTAGCTCGCCATTGCCATTAATACTGGCAAGTGGGTTTAAGCGCGCAATATCTTTAATGTCGCGATTAAAGCTTGGCATATTTTCAATAGTGTCAGAGCCAAATGTACTGCTAGAGCCACCTGATTGTTGAACAATCTTATAACCAGACACTTCAATCTTTTCGATGTTTAGCGGAGCAAGCTGCGAGCTTAAACGGTAAGTTTCACCAAGGTTCAAGTATATATTTTCAACAGTGGTGTCGTTAAACGTATCAGAATCAATGATAACCATGTAAGGACCACCTACACGTAAACCATTAGCGATAAACGTACCACTTTCGTTTGTAGTTAGTTCGCTAATAGTTCCCGTTGGTTGGTGAATTACTTTGATTTTAACGTTTGCAGCACTGCCACCTGAAGGCGTTGTAATTTTACCACGCATTGCAGATGAAGTATCAGCAGCCATTGCGCTTGTAGAAACACCTAGAGCTAAAATTACCGCTCCAGTTAATTTCGAAAGGCGAAGCTTAGTCATAATGTTGATTTCCCGTGTGTAGGTTATATAAATTTAATACAGTTTATTTGTCAGTCGTCATTTTCAGCGCCGTTTCTAACTCTTTTGCAGAAGGGTCAAATAAGGCATTTAGTAATCCAGCTAATCGAATACCCGCTTGTTGTAAGCGCGTCTTTATTATTGGAGTATTGTTATATATGTAGCTATAACCAATTTCGTTGTTGGTATATTTATAAATTTTTGTGGCTAAATTGTGAGATTCTTCAACCCATGTCATAGGTGAGCTTTGTAAATATTCAGCAATTAACTCGCTGTTATTTGTATCAATAAATTGTGCGTACTCAGTAAACGATAAATTCTCGTTCTCAACTAACTTTGTATCCCAAAGGCTGTGAAGATTTGTTTCTTCGTTAAAAAATGAAACCTTAATACGGTTACCACCTCTATCTTCACTTCGACCAGCATGAAATGGTTGGTGACTGTCGCCCACCAAATGTACTAAAAAACGTAAACTGAACTGTTTAGCATCTAAGGTGCTATTTTTATCAGTGAGCGTTTGCATTGAATAGTGAATGCCTTCTAGGATATTACTTACAGATTCTTTGTTTTTAGTGTGATCGTGATTGAAGCTGAAAGATTTTCCTGGTGCTGCATTAATATAATGCCAACGAGATGATTGCTTTTGCCAAAACTCGCCAGGGGCAGAGCGCATTTCATCAGGCCACGTTGATATTTGTGCAAGTGATTCACCATCAAGGTAGGGTTGTATTGCCGCTTTAGTTGTTTCGCTTATATGAGATTCTGCAATCTTACCTACAATGCGGTGGCCATTTTGACCCCAAGCATGTGAGTCAGTGCTTGTAAATATTGCACTAATCAAAAGCGCAGAAGATATCGAGTACTTTATATTGCTATGCATTAGAACTTCCTTAATGAATATTTCATGGCGTTGCTATAGGCTAATGCGGTCAATTGTCCTTACTTTTGGTGTTGATAGGAAGGACTCATTAAAATTCATAGTTTCTTATTCACATTACTTTTAAATCAATAGGTTATGTTTAACAGGTAAAATTACTTGTTGTAATAGGTAAGCGAAATTGTTCAAATGCACTATATCGTCTATTTTTGAGTGGCATTGCTTTGAATTTTAAAAATATCGTGTTACACAAAATGTTAATTGTTACATTTTTGTTTCTATTGTTGGTCGTTACGTGGGTTTGCGGTCAAGTTAGTGTATACAATGATGAATTACACTTTCCAGTTATGATCGAAACCTCAACAGAGTGTCAAACAACTGCAACAAGTAACAAAGGCCAATTAATTGTTTTTACGCAATCAAAAAAAATAGCTAAGTTATTAACACAAAAGTTATGCTCTGATAACGTGGTGGCTAAGCAATATGGCTCTGTAAAAGGGTATTGGGGGTATAGAACGGCAGACAGCTTTGAGTTTGTGGGTAAAGGAATTGCTGACTTAATTTTGGCTAAAAACAATATTATGGCAGCCTTTAAAGCAGAGTCGACATATAACTACCAGCCCGTTGTTGGTTTTTCTGACTACACGGCTTTTTTTATATCTTCTAAAGAAAAACCTCGAGTCACTAAACAATACTTTTTAGATAAGCGCATAGGTTTACTTGATTATCCGACCAGCCGATCAGGGCATATTTTACCAAAACAAACGTTTAAAGAGTTGGATATTAATTTAGCCAATTTGAAAATCACTTATGCTAGCTCTCATAACGAATTACGTGATTTACTCGCTAATGGAAAAGTAGATATTATTGCTTCGTTTTGGAAAGAGAGCGACGAAAAACGTTTTTCAAAAAACTATATTACGCCATTGAGTAATAATATTTCTGGAACAAGATGGTATTTAAAAATGCAGCAAAACAACACTGATTTATTATGCGCAGTGCAGGAAAATTTGCTTGATATGTCTAAAGATCAAAGTTTGCATTACTATCAAAACGTCCAGCCATTTTGGCGCTGTGGCGCCAGCTTAGTAGGCTTAAAAGAGGAGGCTGGTGATGAGTAAGTATAAGCAATTACTTGTTATTATAAGTTTGTTTTTTATTTTGTCGTCTGTCTTTTATATTTCTGTAACTCAAAAAAGCCAGCAAGTAGCTAAACAAAAAATTACGCAGATAGAGAGGCAAATAGCACTCGACTTACCATTACTCGATTTATCGAATGAGCTGCTAAAGCATTCAGGTAATAAAGATGCAGTTAACAGCTACATTAAAACTTTAAACAGCTACATTAATTCGAACGAGCTCAAAGTTGTTGCTATTGCACCAAAAAACGAGATGGTAACACCTGTAAACTCACACCAAATAATACGTAGTTTGAGCACTAGTAATGGGTTCGTATTAGTTGTATTTAACGTCCAACAAACCCACTTTGCATTGAGTCATTTTATTTACTATTTTATATTTTTAGTATTAAGTGTGTTGATTAGTTTTTGGGTGAAATTTGCGTTTATTAAACAGAGCAATAAGCAGTTTAATAATGCACAGCATCAATCAATTGCAGAGCCTACGCCGCTGATACTTATTGTTGACCTTAATGATAAAACATTATCAAGTAGTTGTAATACAGAACAAAAAATGTGTTTAGCCAATAAGCCATTGTGCTTTTATTTAGCACTTGTAGAGTATTGTACAAATAACGATGATGTAGCGCTTAGTCATAATAAAGATGTGCCAGAGGAGCTGCTAGAGCTTGCTAACAAGTATTTTTATAGGTTGGTCGAACTCGGCCATACAGTTAGAAAAAGGCCTAACTTTAATAATAGCCTAGAAAAAACCCTGAGCGAAGTACGTGCTGCATTAGATGAAGTACTCAGCGAGTATCCCGAAGAAAAAGAGTTATATTATCCACCTAAAGCATACGGGGAGGGTTCTCGCTCTCGTCTGCATAGTTATGGGCTGGCAAATATTAAAAAGGGCAGTATTGAAATAATAGGAAAGTAACAAGGTTACTTTCCTATTATTAGAGGCTATTTAGGAGTAAATTCAGCCGTTTTAAGAGGGCTGTTTTTTGATATAAAATCTTGAAGTGCTTGGGCATCTGTTTCGTCTGTACTAACAAAGCCTTTTTTATTTGTAAGCGCAGGATAGCCATCACCGCCTGATGCGTTATAGCTATTTAAGCTCATACGGTAAGTTTTATTTTTGTTCAAAGGTTGGCCGTTAATAACAACATTAACTAACTGATTATTTTTACGCTCAAACGATAGTTTATGGTATTGCAAATAAGCGCCAGCATCCGGTGGGAAGCTGGTTACTGTATTTAAATAGTCCCATAAATCACTGCCTTGCCAATCCATGTAAGTAATACGATTTTTAAAAGGATGTACTTTTAAAATATCTTTATAGCTCACTTCACCAGCCTCTATTGAGCTGCGAATACCACCACCACTTATTAGTCCAAAGTCTGCATTTACTACATCCATTTGAGCTTGAATAATTACGCGTGCAAGATTTGTTTGTTGGTAGCGAACTTTGTTTCTGTCACCTTCTAAGCGAGCATCTACTTCACCAATGGTACCTTCAATTTGTTTAGCGCCTTTAGCTTGGTATACCGCTAAATAAGATTCAAGTTTTGAGTCTGGTTTAATGTACTCGTTTGCTAATACTTCTTTAGTTGAGCCATCAGCTTGTACTTTATCTACATACAAATTAACTGGCATCAGTTTGTAGTCTAGTAACGTTAATTTTCCGTTTTCAAGCTTAAACTCAGCTTTACCAACATACTTACCCCATTCATGGGCTTGCATAATGTAAGTACCGTTTTGTTGGTCTGGTTTACAGGCAAGACCTGGTTTAAAGCTATCGTCATTTACATTTGTATCGCTCATACATACAGGTTCTTGAGAGTGGCCACCAATGATCATATCAAGGGTGTTTGCAGGAAGTGAGCGAGCGAGTGTTACATCACCGGGTGCGTTAATACCAAAGCTAGCATCAACATAATGACCCATATGAGTCAGGGCGATTGTAATGTCAGGGTTATACTTAGCTTTTATTTCTTTAGCTAGTTTTGCTGTAACGTCAACAGGGTCTTTAAACTCTAAGTGCCCAATATACTGAGGATTACCAATTTTAGCTGTGTCGGTTGTTGTTAAACCAATAACAGCAATAGTTAATCCATTCTTTTTGAATATTTTATAGCTATCAAACGCGTGTTCGCCTGATTCCTTTTCAAATATATTGGCTGATAGAAAAGGAAAGTTCACCCATTTTTGCTGTTGCTTCAATACATCAATAGGGTTGTCGAATTCGTGATTACCCAATGCCATTGCATCGTAACCAATCAGCGACATTCCTTTAAAGTCAGGCTCTGCTTTTTGTAAGTCTGACTCAGGAATACCTGTATTTATATCACCACCAGAGAGTAGTAATACTGCATGACCTTGCTTTTGAGCTTTATTGCGTAAAGAGTCAATTAACGTTTTGCGAGCGGCCATACCGTATTCGCCTTTTTCGTTTTGCCAAAAACGCCCGTGGTTATCATTAGTATGAAGAACAGTTAAATATTTAGTCGGGGTAGCGCTAAACACGGATTCAGGAGCAGGAGATGTGCATCCGAGTACACTAAAAATAACCGAAAATAAAATAATTATACGCATAAAATACCTATGGATTAAGGTCTACTTAATTTATCAGGCAGCTAGTTTAAACTAGTTCTATGCTAAAAAAACGTACTTATTTACATTTTATTTGGAAGGGGCTGTTAATTGGTTTGTGGCAGCACGTTCACGACGCTTCAACTCCGTATTCGCATACTCTCGCTTGTGGTGATTAGTACCTATCATCCAGGTTAAAAAGCTTGCAGGCAGTTTTGTATAGGGTTCGCCTTTGTGTAAACCAAAGTCGCAAATTGCATGTTTAGTGTGTGGCATTATAAGATCCTGTTGTTTTGTGTTTTTTAAAGGTAACAAAAAGTAGCCATACTCTTAAGATGATTTAATTTTAAATAATTAGATTTATATAGCTAAAAAGAATATAAGTAATGGTATATGTGATTAATTTGTTATCAACACGGTCTAATTTGTATCAACTCGCACTTTAGAATCGATTTTGATCGCCTATGGCATTAATGTGTTAACGCATTAACAATTATCTAAAAATATAACAACAGGAATACAACATGAAAAAACTTTTACTTGGCTCAGTACTCGCCGCAGCAAGCTTTACAAGTGCTGCCACTATTGTCGAAATGAACACGAGCCAAGGTGTCATAGAAATTAACTTGTTTGATCAACAAACACCTAAAACAGTTGCAAATTTTTTAAGTTACGTTCAAGACGATTCATATAACGAAACAGTAATTCACCGCTCTGTTAGTAACTTTGTTATTCAAGGGGGAGGATTTACATTTTCTGACTCGCTAGATGCGATTACCACAAAGCCTGCTGTAGAAAATGAGCCTGTTTTTTCTAATGTTAAGGGCACCATTGCGATGGCTAAACTATCGGGTGATGCTAATAGCGCAACAAGCCAGTGGTTTTTTAATATTACAGACAATAGTGCAGCACTTGATACGCAAAACGGTGGCTTTACTGTGTTTGGACAAATTACTGCAGCAAGCCAATCAACGTTAGATAAAATTGCAGCATTAGTACACTGTGGTGAAACACCCGTTGTTGGTATTACTTCTGAACAATGTGCAAGCACTGATGTAACAATTAGCAATGCTAATTTAGTGACTATTCAAAACGTGGCGGTAATGGATGATGATCCTAATTCAGCCGCAGGTCTTACTGTTACTGAAAATACGCTAATTGATTCTGACACATCAACAGATTCAGGTAGCAGTTCTGGCGGCGGATTAATTTGGCTTTTAGGTGCTTTTTTACTTGTGGTTCCTCGTTTAAAACGTGCTAAATAATTAAAATTAACGGTAATGTGGATGGCGTAAACCAGCCGCCCACATTATTATTAAACTTTGCTGTTTAAAGTAATACTCGCCAAACCATCGCAAGCCAAATTGAAAACACACAAGCACAACCTAGTAAAAACACTTTAAAACGTGCGCGTACGTTATTTTCACCTAAATGAATAACACTATGCACAATACGTGTTGCTACAAATAAACAGGCCAGTATAGCCACAAGTGTACTGGCGCTATTTAGCTGTAGTGCAAGTAAACACCCCGCGTAAAAAAGCACAGGTATTTCAAACTGATTTGAAAAGTTTCTATCTGCAACCCTAATAGTGTCGCCAGCCTTATCTAATTGCATTGTTTTAAAATCGCTTAAATCTAATTGTTTGTTTTTAGCTGCTGCAAAGCGCCTTTTACCCATAATGAGCATGACAACCAGTGAAAGCGTAACTTGTGCAAACATGGCAAGTATGATGATTTTTTCCATTGTTTTTCCTTATTATTATTTAGAATTTGCGTATCTTTTGATATTGAATGATTTTTAATCTCGCAAGGTTGGCAGACTCCCAACTAATATCCGATTATGAAGACATTTTTCACAATGTGTTACACAAAATAGCGTTATTTTGTAGAAAGTTATTAATTGAAAATGTTAGTTTAGCTTAACTATATTGCTTTGAATTGGCGCACGCTATTTTGCGCAATACTTTTTAATGGAAAACAAAAATGAAAAAGATTATTGGTTTTAGTGCTATCGCACTTGCAGTTTTAAGTGGTTGTTCAAATACAGCTTCGGTTTCTGTGGCGCCTCCGGCCTCTTTATTATCAGACACGTTAGTTGTAAGTCCTAACGATAACCGCGAATATAAAACACTTAAATTAGCAAACGACATTGAAGTTATTTTAGTGTCTGATCCGGGTGCTGAAAAGTCAGCAGCGGCACTAAGTGTAGGTGTAGGTTTACTACACGACCCGATGTCGCAACAGGGTATGGCGCATTATTTAGAACACATGCTGTTTTTAGGCACTGATCGTTACCCAGATACAAAAGGGTATTCTGATTTTATGACCAAAAATGGTGGCGCGCACAATGCGTATACTTGGCTCGATATTACTAATTACATGTTTAAAATTAATAACGACGCGTTTGATGAAGGGCTAGACCGTTTTGCCGACTTTTTTAAGGCACCTAAGTTATACCCTGAATACACAGACAAAGAAAAAAATGCAGTAAACGCAGAGTGGTCAATGCGTCGCGAAATGGACTTTTTTGGTCAATTTAAACTAGCGCGTAAAATGATGGGCGATCACCCCGCTAATCGCTTTTTAATTGGTAACCTAGAAACACTTGGTGACAAAGAAAATAGTTCTCTTCACAAAGAAACGGTTGATTTTTATAATAAATATTATTCTTCAAATGTCATGAAAGTAGCGCTTATTTCTAATTTACCTATTGCTGAAATGGAGCAAAAAGCACAAAAATACTTTGCTGATATAAAAAATAAAAACATAGAAAAACCAACAGTAACTGCAAAGCTTGATTTTGATAACGCTGGCGGTAAACGCGTGTTTTATGCACCAAATGAAGATGTAAAACAGCTACAACTTGATTTCACCATTGCTAATAATAATAGCGAATTCGCGCTTAAACCAAACCGATTTGTAGCGTATTTACTAAGTAATGAAATGCCGGGCAGCCCAGCGCAACTGCTTCGTGACAAAGGGTGGGTATCTCAGCTTTCAGCTTCAGCTGCACCAAATCAATATGGTAATTACGGGTCATTAAACGTAAACGCAGAGCTTACAGATGAAGGCATGAAAAATCGTGACGAAATAGTTGCGACTATTATGCAGTACATCGATTTAATTAAAAAAGAGGGCGTTGATAGCAAGTACTTCAACGAAATTCGTACATCACTAAATAACCAGTTTAAGTTTTTAGAAAAAGGTGATGAGTTTAATTATGTAAGCTCACTTACACAAAGCATGCAAGACTATCCGTTAAATCACGCTATTAATGCACCTTACTATTATGCAAAATTTGATGCTAATGCGGTAAATAAAGTACTTGAGCAGTTAAATGCCGATACTCTTCGTATTTGGTATGTATCGCAGCAAGAAGAGACTGACTCGCAACTACACTTTTACGACGGCAAATACCGCATTAGTGATATTGGCGATGATGAAATTGCCAGCTGGAAAAAACCAAGCGAATTTAAGTTAGCACTACCAACTGTAAACAATTTATTGCCTGAAAATTTTGCAATAAAAACTCAAGCATTTAAAGAGCAAAAACACCCAGAACTTGCTTACGATAAAAATGGTGTAAAAGTATGGCGCCAAGCAAGTCAAAAATTTGCAGAACAGCCAAAAGGGCTTGTCGAAGTTTATATAAATACTCAACCAGGTTTGAACGATATTAAAGCAGAAGTACTTTATTCTGTTTGGGCTGATTTATACAATATTCAACAAAGTCAGTTAAGTACCGAAGCAGCAATCGCTGGTATGAGTGTAAGCCTTGCGCCGAGTAATGGTCTCGTTTTATCTATGAGTGGTTTTACAGATAAACAAGATGTATTGCTTAAACAGGCTTTAACCGGATTAAAAGCCGATGAAACAGCACAAGCATTTAGCCAAGCAGTTGATCGCTTTAAACGTAATTTACTAAACCAACAAAAACAGTTTCCGTATGCACAAGCATTTGGCGAGTATTCAAAACTAACGCGTACAGGTGGTTTTGATACAGACGCGCTTATTAAAGCCGCTGACTCAGTGAGTGTTGCCGACTTAGCACAATTAAAAACAGCTACGTTTGCACAAAACGATTTACGCGTATTTAGTTACGGTAACTACAATCAGCAAGATATAGACGCGATTGCAGACGAATTAAGTGCAACGCTACCAAGCAACCATAAACGCAGTGAATTTGCGCGAAGCAAAGCATGGTTGCCACAACCGGGCGAAACGCTGGTACTGCAAAAAGATATTGATGTAGCCGATGTAGCGGTGGTTGATATGACCGTTCACCCTGTTGCGGGTTACAAACAAAAAGCAGAAGCGGCTGTATTACAAAGCCACTTTAGAACAGTTGCGTTTGATAAAATGCGTACTGAGGAGCAACTTGCATACGCAGTAGGTGCATTAGCTCGCCCAATCGAGGATTACTCTGCAATTGGTTTGTATATTCAAACACCGGTTAAAGGTCCTAAAGAAATACAAGCTCGTTTTGATAAGTTTAAAAAAGAATACGCAGTTGAACTTGATAACATGAGCGAAGAGACTTTTGAGCAGCTTAAAAATTCAACCCTAGTATCGCTTAAAGAGCAGCCTAAAAATTTAAGTGACGAAATGAGCCCACTTATAAACGATTGGTACCGTGAAAACTTTACCTTTGATTCTAAGCAAAAGCTGATTGATGAAGTTGAAAAAGTAACGCTCGCAGATATAAAAGACTACTACAAGCAAACAATGCTTAATCCTAATGCGGCACGTTTAAATGTGCAATTACGTGGTACTAAGTTTATAGAAAGTGACTTTGCCGATTTACCAAATCAAACTAAAATCACAACGCTTGATGCCTATTACAATGGTATTAAACTACAAAAATAAGCTTTATTTACGCAGCTAAAAATAAACCCCAATGTAGTAATACATTGGGGTTTATTATTTATCTCACTATATTTACTAATAATACCAATTCGCTTAATTAAGTGATCTATTTTGAGGATGGAAGAACGTGTTGATAGCTAGGCAAAAAATTCGCTATTTAGTTGTTCTAAATGAAAATTTTTTAACGCAGGTAGCGACACGTTTAGCCCCGCAAAATGATTAAGTATTATTGCGGATTGGTATAATATTTAAGCCATTATTAAAAAGCCTATAACAGCTAATGCCGCAGCAATTAGCGTGTAAGGCAATTGTGTAACGGCATGGCTCATTAAATTACAACCAGAGCCTTGCGCTGCGAGTACGGTTGAATCTGAGTAAAAACACGCTTGGCTACCAAAAGAAGAAGCCGATAATAGCGCACCAATGACCAGTGGTATGTTTGCATCAACCGCATTTGCCAGTGGCATAACAATCGGAATTGATACAGCAAAAATACCCCAGCTAGACCCTGTTGCAAACGCTAAAATAGCCATTGAAATAAATACCACGGCTGGTAAATATGCTGCGGTCATATAAGGGCTTAAGCTACCAATAACAAACTGAGGCAAACCAATTAAGTCGCATACGTCTTTGAATATAAACGCCGCTATAACAGTACCAATCGCGGGGATCATACTTTTAAAGCCATCAAGCATGCGCTCAATCATTTCACTTACGCTCATTAATTTTTGTAGCGCATAAAACGGGAGAGTGACCGCCATTGTTGCTAGTAAGCCTTTGTATACGTCTATTTCAAAGTAAACCGTAAACGCAACCAGTAAAATAATCGGTACTAAAAAGTTACGTAATTTACCTTTAGGATCAGCGTCTTCAAAGTTTTCTTCAGCTGCTTTTACTGCGTATTCATCTGCTGTTTGAACGTTATTGTATTGAGCTGGATCGACTTGAGCTTGCTCAATTTGCGCCATTTGTTCTGCTTTTTTCATTGGACCAATCGCAGGAATAACACCCAACACAACAAGTAAAACAACAAGCACTGCAAACCACGCGTAAAACATGTACGGAATAGCTTGAATATAAACAGCAATACCTTTGCCTTCTTCAGCAATACCGTTATCTACCAATAAGCCACTAAAAAATACCGCCCAGGTAGATAAAGGGACAAGCACACAAATTGGTGCAGCAGTAGAGTCTACAACATAGGCAAGCATCTCACGGCTAACTTTAAATTTATCGGTAATGCGTTTCATGGTCTCACCCACAGTAAGCGCATTTAAGTAGTCATCAATAAAAATAACCACACCTAAACAAAAGGTCATAAACAACGATGAACGCTTACCTTTGGTGTACTTAAGAGCTAGCTTGCCAAAAGCTGATGCGCCCCCTGTGCGCACTAACAGTGCGATTAAAGCGCCAAAACCACCACATACAAGTATTAGCCAGCCGATGGTTTCGTCTGTCATCACTTTTAGCGATGTACTCGCAAAGTTAGTAAGTACCTGTGCAGGATCGGCTATAACTAAACCAACTAAAGCACCAATAAGTAAAGATAAAATAGGGCGGCGTAATACAACAGCCAATACAACCACCACTAACGGTGGTAGTAAACTCAACGCAGAAGGTTCAAGCATTTAAGTATTCACAAAATTAAAAGCATGCATCAAAATTAAATTAATTTTCAAGCTGCTTATACAAAAACAAAGAAGATGATAAGTTTGTTGTTAAATCATTTTCCAAGTCACTGCTTTTGTACGCGTGGGAGGGACACATAAACAGTTATGTTAAATAGCTGTTTAAATGAAACGCGTTGGCTTTGGCGCCAGACGGTGCAAGGAGTGCAAACCGCTATTGTTGTGCCTGTAAAAACATCGGCGCAAAAATAATCCGCTTTTTAATTTCAGTCAACAAAAATTTACATGCTAAACAAAGTTTTTTAGAGGAACTTACATTGAACGCCGTACTTAAAACAAATCGTCTGTTGTTACGCCATGCAAATGAGCTTGATGCAGCTATTTTACTTAAGCTAGTTAATCAGGCTAGTTTTATAGAGCACATTGGTGATAAAGCAATTTATACCCTTGATGATGCCAAGTCATACATCAATCAGTCATTTGTTGCTTCTCATAAATACCAAGGCTTTGGGCCTTATGTTATTACTTTGCATAATGCTGTAGTGGTTGGCGTTGTTGGGTTTTATAAACGAGCAGCGTTACAACAACCTGATTTAGGTTTTGCACTTGTAAGCGGTTTTGAAAAAAAGGGCTATGTTTTTGAAGCGGCCAGCGCACTTTTGCGCCATAAGCATGAATTTGGAATTACAAAATTGTGTGCAATAACATCACCAGATAATAGGGCATCGCAGAATGTGTTGTTAAAATTGGGCTTTAAAATAGAGGGCAAGGCGGTTATCAATAATGATCAAACCGCCGTAATTATATTTTCGCTTAATGATTAAAGTCTTGCTTGTTCTATTTGTTTTGCAACATTTAGGTTTATATTTAGCCATGTTGCTTCAAGCGTTGAAACTAAACCGTCGTATCCATCATCATCTATAGGCACTAGGTTTGAAAAATTATGAATACTTATAAGACGTCGGCCTGTTTCAGGGTGTGTGTAATATAAACGCCAAAGCCCTGAAATATCAGCGTTACCTTCCATGTCGCCATTAAAGTGGTGAATTTCGTATTCAAGCTCATAAAACGTTTGCTGATCGAGTTCAGTAATGACCGGCAAGCCCTTTATTACCATCCAATTTGGCATAGCATTAAAAAGAGTTTGCTGGGCTGTTGCAGTGAGCATTACATCCGGCGATTCGCCCCACAGGTTGTAATTTGCGGCATGAATTTGGTTGCTATCTATTTTCATAGCAATACCTAAATTATTTAAAGCACCTCTAAGTACAACTGTTTGTATTCTTAATTGTGCGTCTGTGTCTGTCACATTTCGAGACGAGGCACCAATAGGCTGCTCAAACTGGTAATACTGTGTCGCAGTTTGTATTGATGAACTACAACCTGCCAATAGTAATAATAAACTTGCAGTTAAAAATAACGATTTCATTATTGCTTCCTTGGTTTTGGATCTGCTGGTAATGATTTATCAAAAATTAGCATATTAGGTTGCTCGTTTAATCCGCGAGTTAGAGGCTGTAGGCCCTCGCTTAAACGTTTAAACTCTTTTAATGTTTGCTGTATTTGATGATGAAGTTCAGAGCCTGCTTGGTAACTGGCCATGGTTTTATCAAATTGGCGCATAGTTACTTCAAACTGCTCCATACTTTTTGTCATCTTTTCGAAATTACGATTAAAGTCGCCTGGTAAGTTTTGTGTATCTTTTTGGCTTAGTAACTCTCGCATTTCATTAGCAAGCGCTCGGTAATCGGTAAATGTGGCTTGCATTTGTTCTAAGCTATCTTCAACTTTTAAGTTATTTACTTTATTAAGTACGTCAGAGACTTGGTCTGCTAATACGGTTATGCCGCTAGAAATACTCGGAAAAACATCATACTGCACAAGTTTACCTAGGTGTGCTTGCGGTGCATCTGGGTATATATCAAAATCAACGTATACTGCACCCGTTAATAAATTACCAGGCTTTAACGAGGCGCGCATACCACTTTCAATCCAGCCTTTTAAACTACCTTGCCAATACTCTTTAGCTGAGGCACTGTCGTGATACAAGCGTCCGTATTCTACTTTTATAAGTACTGGAACCGCCGTATTATGGTTTCTAAAGTGGGCAGGTTTACCGTCAATAATTACATTGGCAGGGGTTTCAACAACAGTACCTACACGCATACCTCTATATTCGACAGGAGCACCTGTGCGTAGTCCTCGAACTGATTGTTCAAATTCAATGAGGTAGTAATCAAAATCGTAAAAGCGCTCTTCTAGCGCTTCTTTATAGCTTTGGCTTAATGAAAAGCTATGCCCATCTTGTGCTATTTCACCCGGGGCCTGTTGCTCAGGTAAGCCAACCGAAATACCGCCTTTTAAAAGTTTACTTAAAGAGCCCGTATTAATATTGATGCCATCGGCAGATAGGTCAATTTCAATCCCTGCGTTCACCCAAAAAATAGAGTTCATGGTGATGAGATTTTGATAAGGTTCTTTAATAAATACGCCGTACTTCATTGCTTGGTTTTCCCAATCAAAAGTGGCGGTTTCTATTTGCCCTATTTTGTAATTTTTGAAAAATATACCGGTACTCACATCAAGCACTTCAGCGTTGTAACTCATTAATTTGAAACGGCCACCTTTCACATCTTTACCAATGAGGGCGGGTTCGTCTTGTAATTTAAAACGCTCTTTTAGCTCTTTACTTTCACCGGGTGAAAACTCTAAATATACACCAGACAATAGCGTGCTCATTCCGCTAATACCCGTTTCATCAATGCGTGGTTTTACGACCCAAATTTTGGCATCATCGGTTAATAAGTTATTGTAGTTTTTGTCTATTTGCGCACGGGCAATAACGCTGTCTTGGGTGTCTGATAGTCGAACATGATCAATTTGACCTATTTTTACACTGCGCACTTTTATTTCAGTTTTACCTGCAATAATGCCCTCAGCTTGTGGCATTTCGATAAAAATTGTAGGGCCTTTATTTGCTTGGTATTGGTATAACATCCACATGCCCACTAACAGCGCAATTGCCGGAATGATCCAGATAGCGGAAATTTTCGGTTCTTTTGTTATTTCGGCAGTTTCGGTCATGCTTTGTTCTCTGATTTTTTGTTTTTAGGGGAATCCCACAACAAGCGTGGGTCAAAGGCATGGGCAGCCATCATTTGGCATATTACCATAACTGTAAAAAATACAATGCCTAATCCTGGTGTTACTGACATTAAATTACCCAGTTGAACTAAGGCAACTAAAATAGCAACCACGAATACATCTATCATCGACCATTTTCCAATAAATTCAGTAAGTTGATAAATTCGGGTGTAACTTTTTGTATGTCTATTGGCAGGTCTCGTTACCATAAAGCATAAAAAGCTCAATACAAAAGCTTTAGCAAGTGGCACCACAACGCTGGCTAAAAATATAATAGCGGCAATAGGGTAGGAGCCACTTTTCCAAAGAGTAATAACACCACCAATTAAAGTTGAAGGGGATTCATCCCCAAGACTAGTGGTATGCATAATAGGCAAAACATTAGCTGGAATATAACAAACAACAGAGGTAATTAGCCAAGCTGCTGCTTTTTGTACGCTGTAAGGATTTCTAACGTGCGTTTTTGTATGGCAACGCTGACAAATATTACCGGTACATAGTTGATGGCACACATGGCAGGCTTTAATATTTTCATCTATTGCACGTTTAGCATGCTCTGCGCCTTCGAGTACTTTTACAGGCTTTATTTGAGCCCATAAGCGTGGGCGATTTAAGTGAACAAGCGCAGCTATGTATAAAATAACAAACCCCACATAAGCCCAAAAACTCGTGCCAAAGCTAATATCAGCCAGCGACATGATTTTAACCATACTAACAAGTACGCCAATTAAAAATATTTCCGACATAATCCACGGTTCTAACGCAAGGGTGAACTTTAGTAGTCGCCTTGCTATGCCCTCTGGTAATGTTTTTAAAAGCCCAAGATGCAAAGGAATTAAAATAAGAAGCAAACCCATAGGCAGAGCAATAATGCTCAAATCAATAAATAAGCCAAGCAGTTCACTATCATAATTAAATAAAATTCGAGCCGCGTCGGGCAGAGTAATAGTTTGAGTAATACCACTACTGCTAAAAGAAATAAAAGGGTAAAACATACTGCTCAGCAGCATTAATAGTGCGCTAAAGCTTAGTGCAACTATACGACTATCGTGATTAACATCGGCTTCGCAAAGTTTATGGTGGCAATGTGGGCATATCGCCATTTGTTTTGCGATTATGCGAGGTATATCTATGATCAGATCGCAGCAGGGGCATACAGTTTGCAATTTAATACCAAGCAAGAAGAATATTTCTTCAATTTTGCTATATTTAATACATTAATACAACGCGTTCTGCCATCAAGCTGTTCGTTATATAAAGGAAGCGTGTGAAATATTATTTTTACTACATATTAATGTGGCTCTTTGTTTGCTCGCAAAATGCTGTGGCTATTAATAAAGAGCGAGAGATAATCATCGCTGCGAGCGCATCAATTCCACCCTATGTTTTTGTAAAAACGGACTCGGGTATACACCTAAATTTAATAAAAGCCGCGTTAAAGGCCAATGGATTTGCCAATATTAATGTGCAATATATGTCGAATAAACGGGCTGAGCATCAATTACATAATAAAGGAGTAGATATACTTTTAAATTATGCTGGAGGAATTAGTGCGGGTATTTATCCAAGTAAAACGGTACTTAGTTATGAAAATGTAGCTATTACACTCAAGCGAAATAAATATAACATTGATAAAATAGAAGACATGTTTAATAAAAACGTTCTTGCTTTTCAAAATGCAACGGCATATCTGCCTCCTATATTTAAAAGGAATGTTAAACACTTTAGCTCATATCAAGAGGTTATTAATCAAAAAGCGCAGGTAGATAAGCTGTTAAAAGGTTGGGTTGATGTAATTGTGTTAGATAAGCGTATTTTTTACTATTACTACAATCAACATAAATCCCCCGAAGCTGTACAAATTTACACATTATTTCCAAAAGCAGATCGACCTGCTTATTTTAATAACCTCGTTTTAGCTACTGAGTTTGATATTGGTTTGGCGCTCATCAAGCAAAATGGTACTTATAAAAGGATTGTTGATGAAGGCCAAACCCATTCATCAATCAAATAAAGCCACTGTTTGACGTGTAAGCGCTATTAGCTCACCCGACTGCGACCATATACAGCCATCCTCTAAACCGTAACCATCTTTTGAATGATGAGTGATTGCTTCAAAGCCAAGCCATTCTCCAGGTGTTAAGTTTGGCTCTTGCACAAATTCTAAATACCACGACATGCTACTTGCAGGAGCGGGTTGTTTAAACATTTGTAAAAGTGTTGGCGGCCATGCATCGGTCAATGCAATAACATGAGCCTCTGTAATTTGCTCTGGGGTGTGCTTAAAGCGCATCCAGCCACCTAAGTGAGAGGTTTCTGCACTACTAAATGGCATACCCCCTTGCTGTGGGCATAAATCAACATGCTGAAAAAATTCAGGCATCTGACCTTTTATAAAAGGTAATGTATGGCGCTCATCTACTGGCTTTAAACCCAAAGACTTCGAAACAGGCACATTAATACCCGACTCTCTACTTTTAGCAAAACACGCTTGTACAATTACGCACACTTGTTCATTTTGAATCGCTTTGGCGAGTACCTGTGTACTGCTTTTACCTTGGCGCAGTATTTCAATTGATAAAGAAAAAGGAGTATCGGCAAGTAATGGTCCTACAAAATTAGTACTGAGTGAAAGTAAGCGACGATCATCCGTTACCTTACCTCTGATTGCTTGATACAACAGTGCGGCTGAAAGCCCACCAAAAGCAGTTCTGCCTTGGCACCAGTTTTCTGGAAATTGCATTGTACTATTTAATTGTTCTGTATTTTCGGCTTGACCAATTTTTTCCGCTTGTTGAAGTAGTTGCTCAAAATGCATAGAAGATGTCCTTTCGTAGTGTGATTTAATAAATTTATAACACAATCAAACTAGTCAGACCAGTAATTAAAAGCGTCCCTGGCGGTGTAAAAATCACCATTCCTTACAATTATTAGGGTTATTTTGTAAATAAATCACAAAAAATGAATTTTTTTTCATTTTTACAGTTGAAATAAGTTTGGAGCAACCCTATTTACTAGTCATCGAACGTTTAACGAATATTGAAGTTGGAGAGATTTCATGGGTAAAATTATTGGAATAGATTTAGGTACTACAAACTCTTGTGTTGCAGTACTTGATGGTGGCAAAGCACGTGTTATTGAAAACGCGGAAGGCGATCGCACAACCCCGTCTATTATTGCTTATACGCAAGACGGCGAAACATTAGTAGGTCAATCTGCTAAGCGTCAAGCGGTTACTAACCCGACAAACACATTATTTGCAATTAAGCGTTTAATTGGTCGTCGTTTTGAAGACGAAGAAGTACAACGCGATATCGGCATCATGCCGTTTAAAATTGTTAAAGCCGACAACGGTGATGCATGGGTAGAAGCGGGCGGCGAAAAACGCGCTGCACCACAAATTTCTGCTGAAGTACTGAAAAAAATGAAGAAAACAGCTGAAGACTTCTTAGGTGAAGAAGTAACTGAAGCCGTAATCACAGTACCTGCATACTTTAACGATTCACAACGTCAAGCTACGAAAGATGCTGGTCGTATTGCGGGTCTTGAAGTTAAACGTATTATCAATGAGCCAACGGCTGCGGCACTTGCTTACGGCATGGATAAAAACCGTGGCGAAAACGTAGTTGCAGTATATGACTTAGGTGGCGGTACTTTCGATTTATCAATCATTGAAATTGATGAAGTTGAAGGCGAGCACACATTTGAAGTACTAGCTACAAACGGCGACACTCACTTAGGTGGTGAAGATTTCGATAACCGCGTAATCAATTACTTAGTAGCTGAATTCAAGAAAGATCAAGGCTTAGACCTTAAAAATGATCCGCTTGCAATGCAACGTGTTAAAGAAGCTGCTGAAAAAGCAAAAATTGAACTTTCATCTGCACAGTCTACAGAAGTAAACCTTCCGTATGTAACTGCTGATGCATCTGGTCCTAAGCACATGAACGTGAAACTAACACGTGCTAAGCTTGAGTCACTAGTTGAAGATTTAGTAACTAAAACAATTGAGCCACTTAAACGTGCACTTGCTGATGCTGATTTATCAGTAAGCGACATCAACGACATTATTCTTGTTGGTGGTCAAACACGTATGCCTTTAGTACAAAAAATCGTTGCAGAGTTCTTCGGTAAAGAGCCTCGTAAAGATGTTAACCCTGATGAAGCAGTAGCCGTAGGCGCAGCGATTCAAGGTGGTGTACTTGCTGGTGACGTTAAAGATGTACTATTACTAGACGTTTCTCCATTATCTCTAGGTATTGAGACAATGGGTTCAGTAATGACTGCATTGATTGAGAAAAACACGACGATTCCTACTAAGAAATCGCAAACGTTCTCAACAGCTGAAGATAATCAATCTGCTGTAACAATTCATGTACTTCAAGGTGAGCGTAAACGTTCAAGCGACAATAAATCACTAGGCCAATTTAACCTAGAAGGTATTCGTCCAGCACAACGTGGTACACCACAAATCGAAGTAACATTTGATGTTGATGCCGATGGTATCTTACATGTATCTGCGAAAGATAAAGATACAGGTAAAGAGCAAAAGATTACGATTCAAGCATCTTCAGGCTTAAGCGATGACGAAATTGAAGCGATGGTTCGTGATGCAGAAGCACATGCTGAAGACGATAAAAAGTTTGAAGAACTTGTAGCTGCTCGTAACCAAGCTGACGCTCTAGTTCACGGTACTCGCAAGCAAATTGAAGAAGCTGGCGATGCATTACCAAACGAAGACAAAGAAGCAATTGAAGCTGCTGTTGTAGATTTAGAAGCTGCAATTAAGAGCGACAATAAAGAAGAGATTGAAGCTAAAACTCAAGCTCTTGCTGAAAAGTCTCAAAAACTAATGGAAATTGCTCAAGCGAAAGCACAGCAAGGTTCAGCAGACGCTGGCGAACAACAGTCAACTAAGCAAGACGACGACGTTGTTGATGCAGAGTTCGAAGAAGTGAAAGACGACAAGTAATTGTTGCTACCGCTTCTCGCTAGCCAAAAACACTTAACTCAGTTAGGTGTTTAGGTTAGGATGAACAATTGAGGCGCGCGAGCAATAGCTTGTCGCGCCTTTTGCATGTATTCAAGGTTTAAAAATTCAATGATAAATCGATGCGATTTATCGATTTATCCTGCAGCTTACGCTGTAAACAGAAAAGAGTAGTGTGATAGATATGTCAAAACGCGATTATTACGAAGTCCTCGGCGTAAGCAAAGATGCGAGTGAGCGAGACATAAAAAAAGCGTATAAACGCTTAGCGATGAAATATCATCCAGATCGTACCGCAGGCGATAAAGATCTCGAAATAAAATTTAAAGAAGTTAAAGAAGCGTATGAAATACTAACCGACGATCAAAAACGTCAAATGTATGACCAACATGGTCACGCAGCCTTTGAACAAGGTGGTGGCGGTGGTCACGGTGGTTTTGGTGGCGGACATGGCGACTTTGGTGATGTATTTGGCGATGTATTTGGCGATATTTTTGGTGGCGGCGGTGGTCGACGTCAATCTCGTCAACAACGTGGATCTGATTTACGTTACAACATGGACTTAAGCTTAGAAGAAGCTGTTCGTGGTAAAGAAGTTGAAATTAAAGTACCTACATGGGTTGGTTGTGAGCCATGTGATGGCAGTGGTGCTAAAGCGGGTTCTAAGCCTAAAACATGTACTACATGTCATGGTGCTGGCCAGGTGCAAATGCGCCAAGGTTTCTTTGCTGTTCAGCAAACGTGTCCAACGTGTCAGGGACAAGGTCAAATTATTTCAGACCCGTGTAACAGTTGTCATGGACAAGGCCGCGTAGAAAAAACTAAAACGCTTTCAGTTAAAATTCCAGCTGGCGTTGATACAGGCGACCGTATTCGCTTAACGGGTGAAGGCGAAGCCGGAATGCATGGCGCGCCGTCGGGCGACTTGTATGTGCAAGTATCGGTTCGTGAACATGAAATATTTGTACGTGAAGCGAATAATTTATATTGTGAAGTACCAATTAGCTTTACTACAGCAGGCCTAGGTGGCGAAATTCAGGTGCCAACACTTGATGGTCGTGCAAAACTTAAAATACCGTCTGAAACTCAAACGGGCAAAATGTTCCGTATGCGTGGCAAAGGTGTTAAGTCTGTACGCAGTGGTGCCCAAGGCGATCTAATTTGTAAAGTGGTAATCGAAACGCCAGTTAATCTTAACGAGCGTCAACGTGAACTACTTCAAGAGTTAGATGAAAGCATGGGCACAGATAGCTCTAAAAACCGTCCTAAAGAGCAAGGCTTTTTTGACGGTGTTAAAAAGTTTTTTGATGATTTAACTAAATAAATTTAAATTATTATGAACAAAAAAACGACGCTTTTAGCGTCGTTTTTTTTGCTTTAAACTTAATTTTTGTTACTGTGAATAAAAAAGATGAAACAGCATGACACCAGCAATAGATCTACTTAAAAAGCAAAAAAAAACCTTTGAAGTACTCAGTTATGAGCACGATAAGAATAATAGCCACTACGGGCTTGAAGCCGTTGAAAAGTTAAATTTAGACAGTGCACAAGTATTTAAAACCTTAGTACTTGAAACACATGAAGGGCAACTGATTGTTGCTGTAACGCCTGTATCTCAACAAGTTAATTTAAAACAGTTAGCTAAATTATGTGGGGCTAAAAAAGTAATTATGGCTGCCCCACAAAAAGTACAAGTTAGTACCGGTTATATTTTAGGAGGGGTGAGTCCGCTTGGACAAAAAAAACGTCTAGCTACGTTTATTCATAGTAGTGCTTCTCTCTTTGACACTATTTATGTGAGCGCCGGAAAAAGAGGCTTAGAAATAGCACTCTCGCCAACTGATTTAGCCTTATTGACCAATGCAAAATTTGGCGATTTATAAATTTTATTTTTATAATTACCTTCTATACCAAAAATTAATTTAAGTAAGGCCATTTGCTCAATCCCCTATTTATAACTACATTGGGAGTATCTTTATACCGTTAATATTTAATACCAAACGGTATTACACTTTTTGTATACGGCTGTTTGTATGAACCTTTTAGATGTAGATTATTTTGCGATACTAGTGGCTGCACTGTCTTCTTTTATGCTTGGCGGTATATGGTATTCAAAAGCTCTCTTTAAAAATGCATGGCTAGAAAGTATTGGCTTAACTGATCTGGATTTACAATCGGCTAACCCTAAGTTGATATTTGGTGGCAGTTTTTTTTTAGTTTTTATAGCGGCTTTAATGCTATCTCTTTTTTTAGGTAAGGATGCAAGCGTAGGTGAAAGTATAGGAACCGGCTTCGTGATCGGCTTTTTTTGGATTAGTAGCTCATTAGGATTAAGTTATATATTTGAGCAACGCCCTCTAAAGCTTTTTTTAATTAACGGGGGGTACCATATTTTACAGTTTTCGTTAATGGGGCTCATTTTAGGGATATGGCCGTAAGATTTAAATAATCAGCAAATCCAAATTTGATCCTTATCTACGAGTAGAGTAGTTTTATATAATCCCATTTATACAATTTGGTAAAGAAACTAATGAAAATATTAGTTGTTGATGATATGCCACTTATGCGACACGTATTAATTAATATGCTTAGAAAACTAGAGTATAGCAATATCGTTGAAGCAACTGATGGATTGCAAGCTTTGGTATTTCTGCGCAACCAGCATTTCGATTTGGTTATTACTGACCTTCATATGCCAAAAATGGATGGAGTTAGTTTACTTACTAACATTCGAAAAGATAAAGAACTCGCTGATATTCCCGTTTTAATGGTTACTTGTGAAGACAGTACAGATAAAGTTAAGCAAGTTATTGCAGCTAAAGTATCAGGATTTATAGTCAAACCTTTTAATATGAATGTATTGTCATCTCAGTTAAACCGCTTCTTTTTTAAAGATTAGAATGTGTTTATTTTATAAGGGCTATATTTTAATGGGCCTTTATAGATTAAGTCTGCCGTATCTAAATTCTAAGTCAGAGGTGGTAACCTTTACCCATCTAAACTGATATAATTGCTAATTACTCTTTATATAATACCGCAGGACGTAATGGCAAAACCCAACAAAAAAGGCCCTACTAAAACGGTTGATATTTTTTGCTCTGCTTGTAAAGCCTCTTTATTTAAATATCGAAAAGGGGGAAAAGGAGCATTAATTAAGTGCTTTAAAGAGCGTATTAGCCAAGACTTTACAACAGAGGCTTGTATTTGCCCTAACTGTAGCCGGCCATTTGCCCGAGAAGCGATTATTCGCGGTGCGCCGGCCTATAAAATAATTGGCGGCAAAGTAACCTTTAAATAAGGTATATGAAGTAATACTAAACCGCAATAATACTTAATTAAGCGAATAAGTATAAAGCCTTGTGCATGCGGACATATGGCCTTGTTAGAATTTACCATATTGATAGAATCGCCCGGTTTGCTGTTTCAATGAATGAAAAAATACCCTCCCCATGGATCGGGCCAGTTTATTGGGTTATTTAAAAATGGATAAAGGATAGTTTCGTGATAGCACTCTTATTTGACATCATAGGCATGACAGGTACTTTTTTAGTAGTTGGTTCATTTTTTTTACTGCAGCTAGGTAAAACATCTCCAGCTAGCTTAACGTATAATATGATGAATTTAACAGGGGCAATTTTACTGTTAATTAGCCTTTGTTATAACTTTAATTTAGCGAGCTTTGTAATCGAAATATTTTGGATTGCAGCATCGTTAATTGGCTTATATAAATATGTTAAAAATAGATCAACATTAGCTACAAATTAATTGTTTTTTAATTTAATGCTAAACAGATCGCTGTAAACATAGTTGTTTACGGCGATTTTTGTTTTTAAACACTTTAAAACTGTTGTTAACAAAAAGTTTATATCTCTGCTAGAGATTAGCCGTTACACTAGCGCCCTAAAATTTTCTTGGCTATTTTTTGCGAGTTCTTCATGTTTTCTTTTTCTAAAAAAATCATTACTGTTTGTGTGTTACTCGTACTTATATTAGTTGTTACGTTTTGGCTTGGTCGTTCTCATGATGTTGAGCAAGCAACCTACCAGGCTGAGCGCCAAGTTACGCAATTAAATAACTATATTGATACTGAGCTTGCTCGTTTTTCTGCTATTCCCCAGTTACTTACCTATAACTCGTTAATGATAGACTTTGTAGATGCGCAGCCACAGCACTATAACGCTATTAATAACTACCTTGCTGATATTCAACAAGCTAGCGGTGCCTCAGATATTTTTGTTCTAAATACTCAAGGCGAAGTTATTGCCAGTAGTAATTGGCAAGCAGATTATACTTTTTTAGGTAGCAACTTTGCGTTTAGACCTTATTTCAAACGTGCATTTGCAGGCGAAAAAGTAGCGTACTTTGCATTAGGCATGCGCTCTAAAGAACGTGGTATTTACTTTTCACAAGCAGTATATCGCGACAATAAAGCCATTGGTGTTGTTGTGTTAAAAGTGAATGTAAGTAAATTTGAGGATGACAGAGAGCTTCTAAATACTTCAAAGGGTAGTCACTTTTTTTTGCAGCTTGCAGATGAGGTAATTGCAATGTCAGATATGCAAACGTGGCGATTAAACAGCTTCACTGAACTTGATATAACTATGCGCAGAGATATTAAATCTCGTCGGGCTTATTTAGATCATCAGCCTTTGTATATTAAGCAGTTTCAATTTTCTAATGAAGGTATTAAACATTTAAAAATAGATAAAAAACTTTACGTAATGTCGCAAAGACCTTTACGATATTTTAATGCCACAATGAACGTACTCGTTGATATAACAAAAGTTAATTCAGCTCAACTGCCTCGCTTATTTTGGGTATTTATTATCTGTAGCTTAGTTATTATTATTAGTTATATTTTATTAACTCGGTTTGCGGGTTATAAAAAGCTGGTGTACTCCAGACATAGCCTTGAACTTGAAGTCCTTGAGCGCACTCAGGCTTTGGAAAAAGTACAAACGGCTTTAGTGCAGTCTGCAAAGCTTGCGACAATAGGACAGCTAAGTGCAGGAATCAACCACGAAATAAACCAGCCGCTCAGTGCTATTAATACTTATTTAGCTTCAGCAAAGCGTTTATTAGCTAAAGGAAATACTTCAGCACTTGGTGAAAGCTTAGTAGTGATTGAGGGATTAGTTAATCGAGTGCACCAAATTGTAGGTCAGTTAAAGCATTTTAGTAAACCTTCAAAAATGCAGCTCAGACCTTACCCTCTTGCAGGGCTTGTTAATAACGCATTAATGATTTCTAGCGCGCAGTTAAAGCAAGATAACGTACAAGTAGAGCCACCTCAGTTTGATGAAACAGTCGTTGTGTGGGTCGATTCGCTTAAATTTGAACAAGTACTCGTTAATTTAATTACTAATGCTAGCCAAGCTATGAATGGCGCAATTATTCGTAACTTAAGTTTTCAGCTGGAGTGTTTTGAAGAGCGAGTAAAACTGTCGATTTTAGATACTGGCTCTGGTATTGAGCAACATGCATTTGGTAATTTGTTTGAACCTTTTTATAGTACTAAATCAAGTAAAGGTTTAGGCCTTGGTTTATCTATATCAAAACAAATAATAGATTCGTTTAATGGTTGTTTGAGCGCGCACAATCGAGTTGAAGGCGGGGCTGAATTTATAATTAGCCTCTCTAACAGGCAGGAAAATAAAGATGATTGATAGCTCCCCATGTAATCACATAATAGTCATTGATGATGAAGCAATGATCAGAGACTCTTTAAAGCAATTGCTCACTCTCGAAGGATACACCGTTGAGTGCTTTAATGACGCAAGTACCGCTCTTAGCAAACTCAATAGGCGCTTTGCTGGAGTTGTGCTGAGCGATATAAATATGCCGAACATGAATGGCTTAACGCTTTTAGAGCAAATAACGGCTTTTGATAGTGAGCTCCCTGTAATATTTTTAACTGGTTACGCTGATGTATCGATAGCAGTTAAAGCGATGCAATTAGGTGCGTATGATTTATTTGAAAAACCAGTTAACGAACATCTTCTTGATTGCATAGCACGAGCGTGCGACAAACGAAGCCTTGTTATGGAGAACCGCGCATTAAAAGTAGCTGTACAGAAAACCTCAGCCCCAGGTGTACGCATACTAGGTGACACACCTAAAATGCAACACATGATGCACTTATTAAACACAATTATAGATACCCCAACCGATGTAATGATTGAAGGTGAAACTGGCACAGGTAAAGAACTTGTAGCGCGGTATCTACACGATCAAAGTAATCGCTCTAGCTGTAACTTTGTTGCTATTAACTGTGGCGCAGTACCAGAGCAGTTAATAGAAAGCGAATTGTTTGGTGCAGCAAGTGGTGCCTATACAGGGGCTACTCAAAGTCGAAAAGGTAAGTTTGAATATGCACAAGGTGGTACGGTCTTTTTAGATGAAATAGAAAGCACTCCAATGGCACTGCAAGTTAAGTTATTACGCGTATTAGAAGAGCGAAAAGTAACACCTGTAGGCGATAACAAAGCAATTGATTTAGACATCAGAATTGTTGCAGCTACAAAAGTAGACTTACTTGCGTTAGTTGAAAAGGGTGATTTTAGAGCTGATTTATACTACAGACTTAGTTTGGTTAACGTTAATATTCCGCCATTACGAGAGCGAAAAGCTGACATATTACTTTTGTTTAAACACTTTAGCTCTATTGCTGCAACTCGCTATCATAAGCCGCCGGCGGCAGTAAATTACGAAATACAACAGCGGTTAGTTGCCTATGACTGGCCGGGCAATGTGAGAGAGCTAAGAAATCAAGCAGAGCGAGCTGTATTACTTGGTGCCGAACTTGCTTTTGCTGAAGTTAAAACACAACAATTAGGTGGCTTATCTCCCGATTTAAGCTTATCTGAAAAAGTCTCTTTTTATGAGCAGTCACTTATTGAGTACGCGCTTGAGCAAAACCACGGCAGTATTAAAAACACCATGGAAACACTGCAAATTGCCCGTAAAACACTTTACGATAAAATGAGTAAATACAATCTTAATAGAGATATGTTTACTGACTAAATGTGTGGGTTTGGTGACAAGACCCACTTTCTTATGTGTGGTAATTCACACGCTTTTATTTAAATTAAACGACTTATTTTAGTAAGCTATTGAAATAGATTACTTTTATACACTTGGCAGTAAAGTTGCCTTATTAGCGCTACAACAAGTAGATTCTAATAATTAGGGCACACGATGACAAAAACTACACACACCTGTATTTTATTTCTATCCTATGGTTGCTTAGCTACATTTTCACACACATCTTTTGCTGCAGAGTACGCTGTATACGGTAAAGCCGAAGTACAAATTGCCAGTACTGATACGGGCATAATGCGTTATGCCGAAGAGGGTACTCAAATTGAAGCGCCATACTCGCGTATTGGTATTAAGGGCGATCATAAACTTAACGAATATTTAAGTGCTGTTTTTAAATATGAGGTACAAGTTAAAGGTTTTGAAGAAGATGATACGCAAGAGCCTTTTACTGCACGTAATACTTACTTAGGTTTAAAAGGTGCTTTTGGTGAAGTTGTTGTAGGTCGTAACGACACTCGCTTTAAATACTCTGAAGGTAAACTCGATAACTTTAACGAAACTCAAGCCGATATGGCACAGGTTATTGCAGGTCAAGACCGCCTCGGTGACACAATAACTTACACCTCAAACTATTGGCATAATACGCAGTTTTCATTTACCTACGCTCCTAAAGACGATAATAAAGATAATGAAGCAGGTTTTGCTGCTACGCTTATTTATGGTGATCGTAATTTAAATAATACGCCATATTACTTATCGTTAAGCCATGTTGATTCACTTAATAATATTACTGCAAGCAGAATTGCCGGTGTTTATAAGTTCGAACAATTACAACTTGGTGCGTTATACCAACATTCAGAATCAGTAGATGGCACAAAGTCGGGCAATGGTTACGTATTAAGTGCCAGTTATACACTTGATAAGTGGGTGCCAAAAATTCAATTTGCTAAAGATGACTCAACTCTTCGTCAAGCATCTGAGGCAACGCAATGGAGCACAGGCCTTGATTATGTATTTGATAAGCAAACTACAGCTTATCTTTTATATACCGATCTTAATTTAGAAGAACAAGACGACAGCAGTGTTGCGCTTGGTCTTAAATACAAGTTTTAGAGGCTAGCCATGACAGATAATATATTGACGCAAGAACCAGATAAGAACAGACATTTTCAATGGCTTTTTTTAGTACTGGGCCCTTTAGTAATGCTATTAACATGTTTACTTGATCCGCCAACAGGAATGTCGGTTGCGGCATTTAAAACTGCAGGTTTAGCGTTTTGGATGGCATCGTGGTGGGTAAGTGAAGTTGTACCAATTCCGGCAACTGCATTGCTACCACTGGTAATATCACCACTGGCTGACATAGCAGCAATAAAAAGTGTGGCTGCGCCATATGCACACCCGTTAATCTTTTTATTTTTAGGCGGATTTTTAATCTCAATTGCTATGGAGCGTTGGGGTTTACATAAACGTATTGCATTAAGCACCATGTTATATGCGGGTAAAAAACCAAGTTTACAAATTTTAGCTATGATGCTTGTTACTGCATTTTTATCTATGTGGATGTCTAATACTGCGACAGCCGTAATGATGTTGCCTATTGCACTTTCAATTACCAATTTGGTTAAGCAATCAGACCCAAGTAATGAAGGGTTTGGCAAAGCATTGCTACTATCAATTGCTTATGGTGCAAGCATTGGTGGTATTGCTACTTTAATTGGTACACCGCCTAATGCATTAATGGCTGCATACCTATCTGACAGTTACCAAATTGAAATAGGCTTTGCTCAGTGGATGATTGTAGGCGTACCACTGTCTTTAAGTATGCTTATTATTAGTTGGGTTTGGCTTACCAAATTTGCGTATAAAGTAGATGCTAATGTTAAAAACGATCAAAAAATTGATACCAAAGCGGTATTTTCAACGCAGTTAAAAAAGCTTGGAATAATGCAACGCGCAGAAAAAGGCGTATTGTTTGTATTTGTGCTTGCTGCACTTTGCTGGATATTTAGACCTTTATTGGGTGATATAACAGGTCTTAAAATTTCAGATACTACAATTGCAATTGCTGCTGCATTACTGCTGTTTGTAATGCCTGCTAATAAAGGCAGTGATGAGCGTATTCTTGATTGGCAAAACGCCTCACAAGTACCTTGGGGCGTATTGCTATTGTTTGGGGGCGGACTTACGCTTGCATCTCAAATTAAATCGTCAGGTCTTGCCGAGTTTATTGCTCACATGATTGAAGGCGCAAGTGCGATTCCTCTTGTTATGAGCGTACTTGTTGTGGTTGCTTTAATTACATTTTTAACTGAAATTACAAGCAATACAGCAACCGCTGCAGGTTTCTTACCGTTATTAGGTCCTGTTGCTGAATCGATAACAGGTTCACCCCTTGTATGGGTTATTCCTGCTGCTATTGCGTGTAGTTGCGCATTTATGATGCCTGTAGCAACACCACCTAATGCGATTGTGTTTGGCTCAGGGCAAATTCAAATGCGCGACATGATAAGAGCCGGCTTTGTGCTAAATATTGTCGCCATTGTATTAATTACGCTAGTGACAATGACTATCGCAGCGCAAGTATTTGGCTTTTAAAGCAGTACTAAATTAGTTCCAACCAGTAGCTTTGTTTATATTTACAGTTTTAAACAAAGCTACTCTTTATACTTATTTATATTGCTCAAGAAGCTCTTTTTTAGATAATTAGTGTTATTGCTCGAAAAACAGAACAAGGTTATAGTCTGCGGTAACTTTAAAAATTGAGTAATCTATTTTGAGCACCGACACATCACAGGCAATGCCTTTAATTCCTCAATTTGATGAATTGCAAAAAAGCTTTCTCGAAACACCTTACTTGCCAATTGATAAACGTCTCGTTTTATTAAAAAAACTCCGTGTACGTATTGTTGAACTTGAGCAAGAGCTAGTGGATGCTGCTTCAAAAGACTTTGGTTACAGAACCGCTTTCGATACTCTACTTGGCGATATATTACCTACGGTTCAAACACTCGCGCACATTATCAAAAAGCTACCAAAATGGGCAAAGCCAAGTAATCGCTCTGTGGGTTTAAGCTTGTGGCCTTCAAAAGTAAGTGTTAATTACCAACCTAAAGGTGTGGTTGGTATTATTGCACCGTGGAATTACCCTATTCAGTTAGCGTTAGTACCTGTGCTTACCGCCATAGCTGCTGGTAATAGAGTTATGCTCAAATTAAGCGAGTTTACACCTCACACAAACGTCGTTATTGAAAAAATATTTAAAGACGACATACAAACGCATTGCAAAATAATACAAGGCGGTAGCGACGTAGCCGCGCAGTTTTCATCACTGCCATTTGCTCATTTATTATTTACGGGGTCATCGGCCGTTGGTAAATTAGTAATGGCTTCAGCGAGTCGTAATTTAACACCCGTAACGCTTGAACTTGGTGGTAAATCGCCAGTTATTATTACTCAAAATGCCGATATTAAAAAAGCGGCGCAAGCTTTACTGTTTGGAAAAATGGCCAACGCAGGGCAAATATGCGTTGCTCCCGACTACGTATTTGTACCCAAAGAGCTTGAGCATCAGTTGGTTCAGCAATTATGCGAGCTTTATAAAAAGCACTTTAAAGACGGTGTTGAAGGTAAAAACTTAACTTCTATTATTAGCGATGCACACTATAAACGTTTAGCAACCTATTTAGAGCAAGCCCAAGAGCTTGGCGCAAACATTATTAAGCCACTTGAGCAAAACCAGCAAGATGAGCAAAAACATCGTATGGGGCTGCACTTAGTGACTCAAGTTACTGACGAAATGCAGCTTATGCAAGATGAGTTATTTGGCCCAATACTACCAATCATGAGCTATGACAAACTTGATGATGCAATTGACTATATTAAAGCCCATCACCACCCGTTAGCGCTTTATATTCTAGGGCAAGATAAGCACGCTCAAGAATACATTATGAAGCAAACAATCAGTGGCACTGTGGCAATAAACGATACGTTAGTGCAAGTAACTGCTGACGATGCCCCTTTTGGTGGTGTAGGGCATTCAGGAATGGGGCATTATCATGGCATAGAAGGGTTTTTAACGTTTAGCCATGCTAAAAACACGTTAGTATCGGGCTCGTTTAATCCTCGTATTGTTATGCTGCTAAAACAAAGCAAACTTCTTATTAAGCTACTAAAGTGGCTTTACATAAAATAAGAGTGTGTTGATTTGGTAAAGTTGAATAGACTTTGAACTTGCTAATCAAGATATATTAAAAAGGCTGAATTACGTTATGTAATTCAGCCTTTTTTAGATTAGTTTCAAACTAAGGTTTTAAACTCTTAAACTCTTAAACTCTTAAACTCTTAAACTTTAAAATAAGACTTTAAAATAAGCGACCTTCGCCAGCATAAGTACCCACTTGTATTTTTGCATAAATGGCATCGGCTTTTTCTTTAGCTTCTTCAATTTCTTTAGGCAGCATTTTACGCTCATCAAGTTTGCGGCTATGACTCGCTTGCATATTGCCGTTGTACTCAGCGATAGTATTCCAAATGTACGACTTTTCTAAATCTTTTGGCATACCTAGCCCTTCAAAATACATGAGGGCTAAATTGAATTGTGCTAAAGAGTAATTGTTTGCAGCTGCTTTTTCGTACCAGTTGCGTGCCGCTTCATAATCTCGCGTAACGCCCACGCCATTGGAATACATTACACCTAAATTAAACTGAGCCGCAGGCAGGTTTTTATTGGCTGCTTTTTCAAATAAGGTAACAGCCATTTGGTGATCAAGCTTTACGCCTTTACCTTCGTCGTATAAAACAGCTAACGCAAACATTGAATCCGGGTGGTTCTTTTTAACGCCTTGTTGATAAAGCGCAGCTGCTTTGCGGTAATCGCGTGTTACACCGTATCCACCTTCGTATAATTTAGCTAGTTCGTAAATTCCTGGCGCAAAACCTTTATCGGCAAGGTATTGAAATTCTTTTAGGGCGACTGCAAATTCACCTTCGTTAGCTGCTCTTATGCCATCTTCTAATGTTGCATGAGCGAAAGGGCTGGCAAGTAAAACGCCAGCAAGAACGAGTGCTTTCAAATTAAACTGTGACATATTAATGTCTCCAATTAGTAATAGTTACGATAGGTTTTAGGGCCAGTATATCTTGCCGCGATTAAATAGCGTCTAAATAGAACAAGTTTTAATCCCGACAGGTAAACAGACTTTAGTTAAATGCTAAATTATTAAATTTTTGCACTATTTGCGCATTTTAAACGTTTAATACTCAATGCATTTAAGTAGAGACTAAATCGGTTATTATAAATAGATGCAAAAAAGGGTGTCTACTGTTATGTTTTACGCCAGCTTTAGCGTAAACGCAAGGCGATACCTTATCAGATCGTGCGTATAAAATGTAAATAATAGCGCGGTGGGCTTTTAAGGTAAGTAAACGAGTTTAAGAAGTGTAAGATACAGATTTTATAGAAAATTTAAAGAAATAAAAAAAGCCCGTTAGGGCTTTTTTGAGTCATATTAACCGTCACTAATATGAGCAATGTAGCAAGTAAATGTGATATTTGATGTTATTACTTGGGTCGAGTAAGTAATAACACGAAGCGGCACGCTCTTCTTTTAATGTGTCAGCATCCTTGCTGAATATTCTTCCGTAGGCACTGAGGTCGTTACACTGTGTTTGTGCGAACGATTATCAGTTAGATCTAAATGCAAGTCAATACTTAAATGATAATTATTATCAAATGAGTTTTGAGCTTTGCCACAATCTAAATAATAGAGAAGGTTATGCTTAATAATTTCAAAGCAAAAAAACTAAAACAGATATGCCTTGCTGTAAGTATGTTGTTTTTATGTAGTTGTTCGGCATCTTTTACTTACAATAATTTGAGTTGGCTTTCATCGTTTTGGGTTGACGATTATGTTGATTTAAATAAAAAGCAAAATACACAGCTAAAAAACATAATTACAACAACACAAAATTGGCACCGAACTACCCAGTTACCCGCCTACAGACAAGACATACAAAATATAAAAGTATTGTTTAACCAAACATTGGAGGCTAAACAATTAAAAACACAGGTTGTGCTTGCAAAACAACATTGGCAGAACCTACTTGGATACGCAAAGCTGCCTTTAGCTGAACTTGGGGCAACCTTATCAAGTGAGCAAAGAGGTGAGCTTTTAAACAATATCCAAATAAAAATTAACGACGAACGCGAAGAGTTTAACGAACAAACCCCGCTTGAGCGAAAAAGTGAGCGTTTGGAAGAGCAATTTGAATACTACGAGCAGTGGATAGGCAAGCTTAATAAACAACAAAAAGCGCTGATTAAATCAACTAATGAGCAACATCAAGATGCAGGAGCGCTGTGGTTAGAGTACAAGCAAAACCGTTTGAATGCAGCCAAACAGGTATTCACAAATGCTGAAATTACAAAAAAAGAATTTATAAATCAGTTAAGTACGGTTATTGAAGAGCGCGAACTTTATATGAGCGACGCACTATTGAAAAGCAATGAAGCAAACTTAGATTTATATATAAATTTACTCTACGAATTAAACCTAACTCTAAATGATAAACAACGCCAAAGCGTTAATGATCAATTTGATGAGTTAATTGAGACCTTAAACGATATAATAGAAAACTAAATTGTGCGTGAATTATTAAGTTTTAAATTAGCTGTTTAGGCTGGTTTGTTTTTAAACGCAAAAAATGCTTTTTAAAGGGCAATATATGGTTACAGATTTGAAAAGTATCTTAAACACTTGGTATCTCAATAGGGATAACCAAGAATGGGTTTTAGCTACTTTGTACAAAATTGAAGGCTCTAGCTACAGAAAACTAGGGGCTATGATGCTTATTTCGAGCCTAGGCGAGCGCTTGGGGATGCTTTCAGGAGGCTGTTTAGAAGCTGACATACAGCGCCACGCTAAACAAGTAATGAGTACTTTAACCAGTAAAACCATTAGTTATGATGCCACCGATGAAGACGATTTAACATTTCAACTTGGCATTGGTTGTGGGGGCATAGTACACATTTTACTGCAGCCCATTCACAAAGCTAATGACTATTTACAGCTAGAGCTTGTATCTAAAGCACTTAATGAGAATAAACCAGGGCGATACCTTCAACAAGTAAGCCCGATTTTGCCAGCCGGCAGTGGTGTATTTACGCAAAATGATGAGTTACATGGTTTATCAATGAACCGCAAAGCGCAGTTGATAGAATTACAAGGCGCTACGTGCTTGCAAACTTCTATTTATCCGCCGCCTCATTTATTAATAGTGGGTGGTGGGGCCGATGCAGTTCCGGTTTATACATTTGCCAAACAACTTGGTTGGAGTGTAACTGTATGGGATACACGTGCTGCCAATGCAAAAAGGCAATACTTTAAAAATGCAGATGCTATTTTGCGCTCCACACCGAGTGAGTTAAAAGAATATTGCATAACTAATAAAGTAGATGCTGCTATTTTAATGGCTCACAGCGTTGAACTTGACGCCAGTACGTTGGCTCAATTCAAAGATGTTCCATTTAAATACATAGGGTTATTGGGTCCTAAGCACAGACGTGAACAAGTTTTAGAGCACGCAAATACGCGTGTTTCACAAATAAAGTCTCCTGTTTTTGGGCCTGTCGGTTTAAATTTAGGCGGCGACTCGCCAGAGAGTATTGCACTATCGCTGATCAGTGAAATACATGCAGTGCTGTGTGACAAAAACGCCCAATCGCTAAGCCATTGGGGGCAAGAGGCGTGCTAATTGCAAAAGTTGTTTTAGCCGCAGGTCAATCATCTCGCTTTAACGGCTGTAAATTAACGGCTGATATCGGGTTTGGCAAAACAATGATTGAGCATGCAGTAAATACACTTCAAGCACTTGATGACACACCGGTGTATGTAGTTACCGGGGCATGGCATAAAGAAGTATCACAAGCACTGGCAGGTTATAAAAACATAGAGCTCATTGAGAACAAGCAATGGAGCCAAGGTTTAGGTAATTCAATCGCGATAGCTTCTCAAACAGTGTTTAAAAATAAGTCCTTTGATGGGATTTTATTTATGCTCGCGGATCAGGTTGAGCTAAAAGTAGCGCACTTAAGTGAGCTAGTTACTGGTTTTACACGTAATCCATCGCGCTGGTGCGCAAACTATGGCGAGCGTTTAGGTGTACCCGCTATATTCCCAGTGGTTGATTTATCTCAGCTTGCAAGCTTAACTTCAGATAGAGGTGCACAGCAATTACTGCGCTCCAGCAGTGAGGTCGTCAATACAATTAGTTTACGTAGTGCGAGTTTAGACATAGATACTCAAAAGCAGCTAAGTAATTTTATAGCTAAAAATGAGTGAAAAAATAGTAGTAGGGCAAAATAAGTTTTAGCTGCGCTAACGCTTTAGTGCAGTGGTTATGGTATTTAGCTGTTAATGTAGCTGATGCGGTAACTATATGTGTTATGGATTAGTAGTTACAACAATCTTAACTGTTATAACCTGCGTTTAAATTAAATAATTTAAACGCAGGTTATAAAGCTTAATCAAGGGGCAAGCTATGGTGACGTTTACAATTAATGGCAAGGTGGTTGAATCACACGCAAGTGAAGATACACCATTGTTATGGGTTATTCGTGATGAAATTGGATTAAAAGGTACGAAGTTTGGTTGCGGTATTGCAATGTGTGGTGCGTGTACGGTGCATTTAGATGGGCAAGCAACTCGCTCATGTGTTTTACCAATTGGCGCAATTGCAGGAAAAAACATTACCACAATTGAAGGGCTTAATAACGAACACCCACTTCAAAAAGCATGGGTTGAAGAGCAAGTACCACAGTGCGGTTACTGTCAATCGGGGCAAATAATGCAAGCTGCTACATTACTAGCAGCTAACCCAAGTCCTTCAGATGAAGAAATAGTAAGCCATATGAATGGTAACTATTGTCGCTGTATGGCTTATAAACGTATTAAAACTGCTATTCAACGCGCTGCAGATGAGTCACAAAGTGTAGTAAATATATTTGATCCAAATGCACAAGACGCTTAACTGGAGCCGATAATGAAAAAATTATTTCAAAAAAATAGCGAAACCGTTAATTTAAATCGTCGCTCGTTTATGATTGGCACTGCTAGCGCAGGTTTAGTCATGGCGTTTGCCCCAGCGTTATTTTCGGGTTCGGTCAGTGCAAAAGAATCAATTGCGCAACAGGCTTTCTCACCCACCATTTGGTGGACTATGAGCACCGACGGCGCCGTAGAAGTAAGTATTGCAAAAGCTGAAATGGGTCAACATATTGGTACTGCTCTTGCGCGCATTGTGGCTGATGAGCTTGAATGTGATTGGGATAAAGTATCAATTACCTACGTAGATACCCATGAAAAATGGGGCTTTATGGTAACGGGTGGTTCGTGGTCTGTATTTCAAAGCTTCAAGCCATTATCTCAAGCCGGCGCTGCGGGTCGAATTGCATTAATAGAAGCCGGAGCTAAAATGCTCGGCGTGCCTGCAGACAAATGTCGTGCTGAAAAGGGCTATATTATTGCAGGCGAAAAATCGGTTAGTTATGCTGACATAGTTAAAAAAGGCGAGTTTAATCGTACATTTACCAGTGATGAAGTTGCAAACCTTCCACTAAAACCTGCTAATAAACGTCATTTAACTGGGCTTAAACAAGACTTTAAAGCGCTTGATATACCAGCCAAAACAAATGGCACCGCAGTATACGGGATAGATGTAGAAGTTGAAGGCATGCTGTACGCGCGACCAGTAATACCGCCAACCCGTTATGGCAGCACAGTAACAAACGTTGACGATAGTGCAGCAAAAGCTATTAAAGGTTACAAAGGCTATGAAATTTTAAATGACCCTAGTAACACAGTGCAAGGCTGGGTTGTTGTATTAGCTGATAGTTACCCAAGTGCCATTAAAGCAGTAGATGCTTTAAAGGTGAGTTACAAAAAGGGTGAGTCAGCAAATATATCTGAAGCTGATATTCAAAAAGAAGGTAAGCGATTATGCGAGCAACGCGACTCGGGTACTTTATTTGTTGATCAAGGCGATATAAAGAAAACTCAAGCAGACGCCAGTGAGTCGTTAGAATCAATGTATACCACAGCGACAGCAAGTCATTATCAGCTAGAGCCATTAAATGCGGTTGCAGAATTTAAAGACGGAAATTGGATTATTCATACTGGTAACCAATGGCAGTCACTTACGTTACCTGCGCTTGCTAAAGCACTTGAAATAGAACAAAACAAAGTAATTATTCGTCCTTATTATTTAGGTGGTGGTTTTGGTCGTCGATTATTTGGTGATTGGACTGTACCTGCAGCTCTAACTGCAAAAGCAGTAGGTAAACCAGTAAAGCTGGTATTTACACGAGCAGACGATAGTTTATTCGATCAGTCTCGTTCTGCATCTGCTGCAAAAATGACGGCGTCGTTTGATAAAAACGGTACTTTTACTGGTTTAGAGCATGCATTTGCTGCAGGTTGGCCTACTAAAGCTATGGCACCAGGGTTTTTATCACCGGGTGTTGATGGCAAAGGTAAATTTGATGCATTTTCGGCATCGGGCGCTGATCATTGGTATAGCATGAGCAGTCATCGTGCACGCGCTATTAATAACGAAGTTGCACAAAGCACCTTTACTCCAGGTTGGTTACGTTCAGTAGGGCCAGGTTGGATTGCTTGGAGCCTTGAGTCGTTTATTGATGAAATTGCCCATAAGCAAGGCAAAGATCCAGTTCAATTTAGAATTGAAATGTTAGACGGTAAAGGCAAGCAAGCGGGTAAAGCACCTGAGAGCGTTGGTGGAGCACTGCGCTTACGTAATGTGCTTAAAACGGTGTCTGACAAAGTAGCTTCTGTTAAATTAGCTAAAGATGAGGGCATTGGTTTTTCTGTAAGCTCAGGGCAAGAACGTACTATGCCAGCATGGCTTGCAACCGCAGCGCATGTTCACGTTAACCGTGATAGTGGTAAAATAACGCTTAAAAAGCTCTATGTTGTTGTAGATGCGGGCTTAATAGTTCACCCAGATGGCGCACTGGCGCAAATTGAAGGGTCGTTACTATGGGGCAGCAGCCTTGCATTGCATGAATCAAATACGTATAAAGATGGGCAAGTATCAGCGACTAACTTTAATACTTATTTACCACTAAGAATGCAAGATGTGCCAGATATTGACATTGAATTTTTACAAAGTGATGAGTTTCCAGTTGGTTTAGGCGAACCTGGCGTTATAGGGGTTGCTCCTGCTATTGGTAATGCTGTGTTTAATGCAGTAGGCGTGCGTTTACGTGACCTACCAATGAAGCCAAGCGAACTTAAAAAAGGCTTAGAAGCGTAAAACAAAAATAACTAAAGGGGGGTATGCTTTAAGCTGCCCCTTTTAGTTATTAAATATATTTATGTAATTATTATTTATGTATCAATAAGTAGCGTTGTTTATACCAATTTGCTTAATTAAATGATTAAGTATTATTGCAAATTGGTATTAGGTTGTTATTACTTGTTGATATTAGTTAAGGTTTATTTATGCTAATCGACCCAACAGGGCGAGAGTTTAGTTACTTACGTTTGTCTATTACTGATGTATGTAATTTTAAGTGTGTTTATTGTTTACCAGATGGTTATCAGGGCGGGCCAGACCGTGGTTTTCTCACAATTGATGAAATTAGCAACACGCTTAAAGCGTTTGCACACCATGGTATCGAAAAAGTAAGGATCACTGGCGGAGAGCCAACCCTTAGAAAAGATTTTATAGATGTTGTTCGCGCGGCAAAAGATGTCGCGGGCATAAAAAAAATTGCAATGACTACCAATGGTTTTTCTCTTCATAAGAATATTCATGACTGGGTAGATGCAGGCTTAAACGCCATTAATGTAAGCATTGATAGTTTAGATTCGCGCATGTTTAACACCATTACTGGGCATGACAAATTTACCTCAGTAATGAAAGGCATTGATACTGCGCTTGAAACGGGTATTGATTCGGTAAAAATAAACAGCGTGCTGATGAAGCAATACAACGCAAAAGAGTTTGATACATTTTTAAATTGGGTTAAACACCGTCCCGTTACCATCCGCTTTATAGAATTGATGCAAACAAACGACAACAAAGCCTTTTTTGATGCTAACCATGTTTCTGGGCAAGTTTTAAAAACTCAGTTATTACAAACGGGTTGGCAGCAAGTTGCGCGTAGTGCATCAGCAGGTCCTGCTCAAGAGTTTGCTCATCCTGATTATCAAGGCAGAATTGGTTTGATCATGCCTTACAGCAACGACTTTTGTAGTACCTGTAACCGATTAAGGGTTACAGCAAAAGGGAATCTGCACTTGTGTTTGTTTTCTGAAGAGGGTATTTCGCTAAGAGAATATATGAACGACAGTTCAAACAGCGAATTAATGGCATTGTTATCTCGTTATATTAAAACCAAAAAGCCAACTCACCTTTTACACCAAGGTAATACAGGTATTACTACTAATTTATCCATGTTAGGTGGCTAGTTGTTAAAGCCACTTAGTGATATTAAAGCATCAAACGTGTTTCTGAAATACACTACATTATCCCTAAAATGTAAATAACTGGTTGTATCTACATGGTTTTATATCAACAAAGCTTGTTAAATTGTATTTTCACGTTAAACTTACTTTTTATTTTTATTAAGTGATTAGAATGGATATCGCGGCTCTTAATAGCACTAAATCATTAAGAAAGGACGTCCTGAGAGGGATGTGTCTTTGTTTTGGTTTTTTATCGGTAGGATTTGCGGGATTTAATTTAACCGTAAATAACTTTCCATTGCTTGGCTATATCGAAATCTGTTTTTCTATTTATTGTATATTTACTTATATTTCACTTATACGCCGTCCACTACAGTTTTGGCAATCCTTAATAATGTGTGTACTTATAACGCTAATTGTTATTTTAGGTACATCCTTAGCATCGCCTCGTAATGGTGTGTTTGTATGGTCATTTGCATTACCTATTTTGTACTACCTTTTATTAGGTAAACAATATGGTGTAATTTTCTCTGCAAATTTATTAGTTATCCAAGTGTTTATTTTAGGGAGTAAGTCTACACTTGCCCCCTTTGAAACTTTTAACTTATCCCTTAATTTAATCTGTGCTTATTTAAGTATTTGGGCGATTTCTCATGTTTTTGAAGGGAGCCGCTCACATTTTTCAAAGCGCCTTAAAAATTTAGCGTTACTTGATCCGTTAACGGGTGCAGGTAATCGCCTTTCAATGAACCACTATTTTGAAGTTGAACTACAAGATAAGTCACAGTTATATTTGTTTTTACTCGATTTAGACTTTTTTAAGCAGATAAATGATGAGCATGGCCATGGTGTCGGTGACCAAGTACTTATCGAAGTGGCCACTTTACTAAGAGTTGTGCTTGGTAGAGGGTATGTATTTAGAGTAGGCGGTGAAGAGTTTGCTTTATTTAGCTCTTTTGCAAATGAAGAGGCTGCACTTAATACCGCTGAACAAATAAGAGCACGCTTTGAAAATACCACATTTGACATTGACGGCCTTGCAATTAATGTTACAACCAGTATTGGTGTTGCAAAATTTAAAAGTACTAATTCATTGGAAAGCTTTGTAAACCAAGCAGATAAACAGTTATATAAAGCAAAACAATTTGGCCGCAATAAAGTGTATTGTAAGTTTAAAAAAGAACACGACCGTGAGGCGGTAGTTGCTTAAGCAGGGTTACTTAATACATTTGCTCAAAATTGGGGATCCCGTTTTCCCAAATCGGTTTATCTTTTCCTAAATGCTCGCGCACAGCATCAAAAAACAACCGGGTCCTCACTGGTAAATCTCGGTGCGGATATACGGCATACATCGCACTAAACTCCATCAGTTTTACATCGGTCAATAAAGGCACTAGCTTACCTTGTATTATTTCATCACCAATAATAAATGCAGGGGCAACAAAGTAAGTTGTTCCCGATAATGTTTTCATTAACAATGACTCGGCATCATTAGCACGAAACACACTTTTTATTTTTTGCTCGCAGCGTTCACCTTTACTATCGTAGTAATCTATAGCTTCTACTCGAATAGAATTACTGGCATAGCTTGCTGCTGGTAATTGCGCTAACTCTTCGATTGTTTTTGGCATACCGTAAGTTTCAATAAACTGCGGTGCAGCTAAAATTAATAATCGGTTACGCGCTATTTTACGTGCAATAAGTGACGAATCTTTAGGCTCACCTACACGAAAAGCCAAATCAAATCCTTCAGAGACTATATCTACTAATCTATCGTCTAAACGCAGTTCAACTTCTACTTGAGGAAAGCGTTTTTGAAAATCATTAAGTACAGGTTGTAAATAACGACGACCAATAAGTGTTGAGGAAGTGATTTTTAATACGCCACGCGGTTCTAAATGGTAGTTTTCGGCCATGCGTACGGTTTCGCCGAGCAGCTCTCTAAGCTCAGCGGCTTTTTTGATCATTTCGGCACCCGCCGCTGTGAGCGAAAATGAACGCGTGGTTCGGTTAAGTAACCTAACGCCTAACTCATCCTCTAAACGGCTAATTTGTTTAGATATAACAGAGCGATCTATGTTGCGTATTTCTGCAGCTTTTGCAAAAGAGCCTTGCTCAACCACTTCAAGTAACATTAAAAGTCGACTTGTTGTATCCATTATTACACCTTAACTAATCTATTGATGCCATTTTGGCATTAATGAATTTAAAAATCTATGGTTTTTACACACGGGTTTAATCCGTATTATGCGAGGCTAATCAACAATGGAGCGTCTTCATGAACAAACATCTAATTGCTGCTGCACTTACTGCGGCATCTTTAACACTTGCGGGTTGTGCTGATGAGAGCACAGCTCAATCAGCACCTGCACAGCAACTTCAACCAATTGATGTAGCACAGGTGCTTGTTAAGCCGGTACAAAGCTGGCACACATATACAACTCGTTTAGAGTCTCCACAAGAAGTTGCTTTAATGCCGCGTGTATCGGGAATCATCGATAGCATTGAATTTAAAGAAGGCGATGTGGTTAAAGAAGGGGATGTTTTATTTCAATTAGATGCTCGTCCATTTGCTGCTGTGGTTGCTAGCTTAAAAGCGCAAATCAACAGTGCAGAAGCTGCCTTAGAGCAAGCTAAAAGTGAAGACAAACGTGCGGTACGCTTATTAGACCGTAAGGCAATTTCTACTGAGCAAGCACAAGCGCGTACTTCAACACTACGCCAACGCGAAGCACAGCTTTCTGCACTGCAAGCACAACTTACTTCAGCAGAGCTTGATTTAGAGTTTACGTCAGTAGTATCACCAATTGATGGCATTATTTCTCGCGCAAATATTACCAAAGGTAATAACATACTTGCGGGTCAAAGCGTATTAACGTCAATTGTTTCAAACCAAGCTATGTACGCTTATTTTGATGTTGATGAACGCACATGGAATAGCTCTTTTAATGATGTTACTGCTGCGAGCCACCAAACTGTTGTAATGCAAAAAGTGGGTCAAAGCGATTTTGCATACAAAGGCTACATTAACTTTATTGATAACCAAATTAATTCATCAACAGGTACATTACGCGTACGTGCGGTATTTAATGAAGACAGCAACCAATTACGCGCAGGCTCGTTTGCACGTATTAAGCTTGCAGCCAACTCTATTAGCGACGCGATTATTATCCCAGAACGTGCAATTGGTACCGACTTAAAAAATCGTTTTGTATTAACGGTTGGCGAAAACAACGTACTTGAATACAAACTTATCACTACTGGTGAGCGTTACGGTGCATTACGTGCGGTTACATCGGGCCTTAACGAAGGTGATGTTATTGCTGTAAATGGCCCAGCTCGCGTAGGCCCTGGTATGCCAATCTCTCCGCAAACAGTAACAATTGATACAAGTGGTGTGGCATTTACATTGTTAAATGACAACGCACAACTTGTGGCTAAGCAATAAGGTTTATTGATGAAATTCTCGCATTTCTTTATACAGCGTCCAATATTTGCGGCCATGCTGTCATTGGTTATTTTAATTGCTGGTGGTATATCACTATTCCAATTACCAGTTAGTGAATACCCAGAAGTAGTTCCTCCAACAGTTGTTGTTACCGCTAACTACCCAGGTGCTAACCCTACCGTTATTGCGCAAACAGTGGCAACACCGCTGGAGCAAGAAATTAACGGTACTGAAAACATGTTATATATGTTTTCGCAAGGTACCAGTGATGGCCGCATGACATTAACGGTAACTTTTGCGTTAGGTACCGATTTAGACCGTGCCCAAGTACAAGTACAAAACCGTGTAAACAGTGCACTTCCGCGTTTGCCAGAAGAAGTACAACGTTTAGGTGTTGTGGCTGAAAAGTCATCACCAGATTTAACCATGGTAGTGCATTTATACTCACCTGAAAAAACGCACGACACAGCGTACTTATCTAACTATGCCGATTTAAACATTAAAGATGAAATTGCGCGCTTACCAGGCGTAGGTGATATTCGCATGTTTGGTGCTGGCAAATACTCAATGCGAGTATGGCTAAACCCAGATGCACTTGCTGCACGCGAATTAACAGCAACAGATGTAGTAACAGCACTTCGCTCGCAAAACCAGCAAGTTGCTGCAGGTAGCTTAGGTGCGCAACCAATTTCAAACGACAGTCAATTTCAAATATTGTTAAACGTTAAAGGTCGTTTAAACAGTATTGAAGAATTTGAACAAGTTATTATTAAAGTAGGCGACGAAGGTCAGTTAACGCGTTTATCTGATATAGCCCGTGTTGATTTAGGCCAAGACACTTACGCACTGCGTGCTGAGCTTGATAACCAACCAGCTCTTGCAATGCCAATATTCCAACGCCCAGGTTCAAACGCTATTGAGCTTTCTGATCAAGTACGCGAAACAATGGCGCGCTTATCTAAAGATTTCCCTACTGGTGTTGAATACGACATTGTGTACGACCCTACGGTATTTGTTCGCGGCTCAATTGACGCGGTAATTGCAACGTTGCTTGAAGCAATTGTGCTGGTAGTTATTGTTGTTATTGTATTTTTACAAACCTGGCGAGCATCAATTATTCCGCTAATTGCTGTGCCTATTTCGCTCATTGGTACGTTTGCCGTAATGCAGTGGTTAGGTGTCTCAATTAATACCTTGTCGTTGTTTGGTTTAGTATTGGCCATAGGTATTGTTGTAGATGATGCGATTGTAGTTGTTGAAAACGTAGAGCGTAATATTGAAAAAGGCTTATCGCCACTTGAAGCAACCCGCGTTGCAATGAGTGAAGTAACAGGCCCTATTATTGCCATTGCGCTAGTACTAAGTGCTGTATTTATTCCTACTGCGTTTATTACCGGTTTATCAGGTCAATTTTATAAGCAATTTGCACTTACAATTACAATTTCGACGATTATCTCAGCGTTTAACTCACTAACGTTATCGCCTGCGCTTGCTGCATTGTTATTAAAATCGCATGATGCAAAACCAGATGCATTTACGCGTTTACTTAATAAATTGTTTGGTCGTTGGTTGTTTAAACCATTTAACCGCGTATTTAATCGTGGTGCTAAAGGTTACGAAAAACTGGTACAAAAACTAATTCGTATGACCGTTGTTGTAATGGTGGCTTACATTGCACTTGTTGGCGGCACAATTAAGTTATTTGATACCGTACCAGGTGGCTTTATTCCACAGCAAGATAAACAGTATTTAGTGGCTATTGCGCAGTTACCTGACGCATCAAGCCTTGATCGTACTGAAGATGTACTTGCTCAAATGCAGCAAATTGCATTAGAAGTACCAGGCGTTGCACATACTGTTGCTTTTCCTGGCTTATCAGTGAACGGTTTTACAAATAGCCCTAACAGCGGCATTGTATTTACACCACTTGAAAGCTTTGATAAACGTACCGACCCAAGCCAATCAGCGATGGCGATAGCGGCGCAGTTGAATAAACGTTTTGCCGCCATTGATGAGGCATTTGTAGCGGTATTTCCACCGCCGCCAATTCAAGGTTTAGGCACAACAGGTGGTTTTAAACTGCAAATAGAAGACAGAGCTAATAAAGGGTTTGAAGCACTATTTAATAGTCTGCAGGCCGTAATTACTAAAGCGCAACAAGATCCAGCATTAATGGGCCTGTACTCAAGTTTCCGTATCCAAGTTCCACAAATGGATATTGATATTGACCGTGAGCAAGCGCTTATTCAAGGTATTCCACTTGATGAAGTATTTAATGCACTGCAAATTTACTTAGGTTCTGTGTACGTAAATGACTTTAATATGTTTGGCCGTACGTACCAAGTAAATGCACAGGCCGATGCTGACTATCGCTTAGACCCTGATCAAATACTTAATTTAAAAGTACGTAACCGCTCAGGTAATATGGTGCCACTAGGCTCTGTATTAACGGTAACTCCAACAATTGGTCCTGACCGTGTTATGCATTACAACGGTTACCCAAGTGCAGAACTAAATGGCAGCCCAGCGCCAGGTTATAGCTCTGATCAAGCACAAGTTGCTATTGAAAAAGTACTCGCAGACACACTACCAACAGGTATTGAATATGAGTGGACTGAAGTAACGTACCAACAAGTACTTGCCGGTAACACCATGGTTTATGTATTCCCGTTAGTTGTATTACTTGTATTTATGGTACTTGCAGCGCAGTACGAGAGCTTACGTTTACCACTGGCAATTATATTAATTGTACCAATGACTATTTTCTCAGCCTTGTTAGGTGTGTGGTTTGTTGGCTCTGACAACAACATATTCACCCAAATAGCGTTAATAGTTCTGGTCGCGTTGGCCTCTAAAAATGCAATATTGATGGTTGAATTTGCAAAAGATAGACACGACTCAGGCTTATCGCACTTAGAGGCAATACTTGAGGCATGTCGTATGCGCTTGCGCCCAATATTAATGACCTCAATTGCATTTACAGCAGGTGTTGTACCGTTAGTACTTGCCACCGGTGCAGGCGCCGAAATGCGACACGCAATGGGTAACGCAGTATTCTCAGGGATGATAGGTGTAACCGTGTTTGGTCTATTATTCACGCCGGTATTTTATATGTTAGTGACTAACAAAAAAGAGAAAGCGCAGGAGAATACTCATGACTAAATTAATGCAAAAAAGACTTAAAACAAGTCTGACTGCCAGTGCGGTATTAGTCGCTGCGTTTTTAGCCGGGTGTGCGAGTAAAATAGACACCATGAGCGAGCAAAAAGCCGTTAACGAATTTGTTGCCAAAGCTAATATTGCTAGTAACGTTAGCGTTGCTGATGAAACAAACTGGTGGAAAAAGCTTAATTCTGATCAACTAAATGAGCTTGTTACTGGTGCGCTTGCAAATAACTATAATTTGCAAACAAGCCAGCTAACACTTAAAAGTGCATTAGCGCGACTAGGAGAGCAAAAAGCCCAATACCTACCGCAAGGGGGCGTAAATGTTGGCGCAGCTCGAAGCGATGCACCAAGCGTGTTTGACCGCCAATCAAGTGCAAATGTTGCACTTGATTGGCAGCTAGATTTATTTGGTCGCATAACAGCGTTGGTTGATGCTGCAAATGCATCAGCCATGAGCCAAGCAGAGCAAGTACGCTTATTACAAATTGAAGTAGTTTCGTCAGTCGTTAAAGGCTTTGTAAGTTATCAAGGGAATGTTGAAAAACAACACATTGTTACGCTACAAATTGAAGCGCTTGAGCAAAGTATTGACGTTCTTCAAGCCCGTGTTGACGAAGGCGTAGCAAACGAACTTGATTTAAACCGTACGATGGCGCAGCTTAGACAGCAACAAGCACTAATGCCTGCCATTGAATATGCAAAATACAGCGATTTATCTGCTCTTGCAGTACTAAGCGGTAAGTTAGCGCAAAATATTGCTATTGAAAACGAGCAAGGCGTGCTTGAACGTGACTTTAGCGTAGCACTAAAAAACGCTAATAATGCCATTGCCTTACGTCCAGATATTAGCCGTGCACTGTTTGACTTTAGCCAAGCAAATAGCTTAAGTGTTGCAGCTAGCAAAGCGTTATTACCAGATATTAGCTTATCTGCATTTGCAGGGGTTGTGAGTATAGATAGCACAGGCTTAAAAAATACCGACCAACAGTGGCAAGTAGCGCCGCAATTGCAATGGTCGTTATTAAGCTACCCAGCATTATTAGCACAGCGCGACGCGCAGCAGTTTTTAAGTGAAGCCGCTTACAGCGATTATCAACAAGTAGTATTAACTGCACTAAGTGAAAGTGAACTTTCACTGCAATTGTTGGTCAATCAAGCACAGCAAAAACGCTTTGCCGATGAGCGCTATGACTTTGCTAATAAAGCATTTTTACAAGCACAAGCAATGTACGAAGAAGGTCAAATTCCTTATCTTGAGTTGTTAGATGCGCGCCAGGATGTTTTAATAGCACAAGAAAATGCTGTTGAAACAACAATTTCTTCACTGCTTGCCAAAGTAAATGCTTACCAGTCATTTAATGGCCAATGGAGTTATGCGTTAAACGACACTAATAAGTAGAGTTATATTGATGCCAAATACTGAAAATTTACATGAATACATTATCCCGCAAACAATGCGCGCTATTGTACTGCCAGAACCAAATGAAGCAATTGACTTAGCGGATGCTGAGCTGCCTGTTCCTATTTGTGCAGATAACGAGCTGCTTGTAAAAGTAGAGTACGTTGGTTTAAATCCAGTTGATGGTCAATTTGCTAAAACAGGCTTTTGTAAATGGCAGTATCCACACATTTTAGGCTTAGATGCCGTAGGTGTTGTGGTTAAAGCTAATAAAGGTGTGTTTCCAAATGTTGGCCAGCGCGTTATGTGGCATGCCAACATTGGTGAGCAAGGTGCTTTGAGCGAGTACACCAAAGTACCTAACTTTGCAGTGTCGGTTGTGCCAAGCGGTTTAAATCCGGCCATTGCAGCAACACTTCCATGCGCCGGTATGGCAGCACTTATTAGCTTAGATAAAATAGGCATTAGTGAAGGCGATACTATTTTTATTGAAGGCGGAGCCGGAGCGGTAGGGCAGTTTGCTATTCAATATGCAAAACAGCGTGGTGCAGACGTATTTACCACAGCATCAAAGCGTAACCATAAATTGGTTAAGCAGCTAGGTGCTGATGTGGTTTTTGACTATAGCGATAAAAAGCTATGCGAAAAAATCCGCAGAGAACTTGGCCCACAAGGTTTTGACGCGGTTATTGATACGATAGGTGGTGAGTGTACTCAGCGTAATATTGAGTTAATGCGTTTTTGCGGACGTATTGCCTGCTTAAATCCACTCCCTTGTTTTGATCAAGACTTAATGTATCACCGAGCGCCTAATATTAGCGTAGTATCAATTGGTGGTGCATGGCTTGCTAATAGTTTATGTGCACAACAACGTTTGAGTTTTATGGGCAACTTGTTACTTGAAGGCGCTGTTAGTGGCGACATTAAACACCCAGAAATAACGCCCGTAGATTTTAGTGCTGAGTCAGTATCGCAAGCGCTTAATAAACAACTTGCTGGTGGTTTTACCGGCAAGCAAGTTGTTAAAGTTGCTAAGTGAAGCGCTTATACAATTTGATTTAAATTTAAGTAGCTTTAGCTAGATTAACTGATAATGTAGCCTCTACAAATTGAATAAAAACGTAGCCTATTTGTGCTGCGTTTTTTTATGCCCATAAAAAAATAGATACAGCGCTAGGGTCTGTTGATCTTTCAAGGTTGAATTTGCAGCAGTCTGTTTGGTATTTAGGCAAGGCAGAGCCTATGTAGTGTGGTTATTCCCCATAAATGGGCGATAACGTAGCATTAATGCCAAACAGGCGCTGCCCAAAGGGTTCTTCCTAGGGGCTATTTACTCTTTGTTGCTCGGTTTTTACTTAGCCCACTAGGTTACAAACCTCGCGCCGCGATTAAATAGCCCCTAGTTTGAACAAATTTTAATCCGCAAAAATCAACAGACCCTAGAGCTTTTGCTGTTTTATTCATCATTTTAGTTAAAATACTTTTTTTCAGCGTACAGCTGTAAGCCTTTGTGTTTCAACAGTTTACGTTCAGGTAAAGAAAATAAATTGAAAAAACTGTTAATTAATTGAATAGAGTAATTGATCTAAACGATTTTTTATGACGTAATGTAGGTATTATTTAGCTGGTCGGATGAGTTCAATCATGAGTTTACGTACAAAACTAAAAAAAGTATTACCAAGTATTTCTATCACAGAACAAGAAGCGCTAGACGCGGGTGATGTATGGCTTGAAGGTTCTATCTACCAAGGTAAACCTGATTTCAGTGCACTTCGCGACGTACCTGCTGCTACATTAAGCGCAGACGAGCAAGCATTCTTAGACGGTCCAGTAAAAGAACTACTGGGCATGATTGACGATTCAGTGATTCAAAACGGCATTCATTTACCAAATGACATCTTAGAATTCTTGAAAAAAGAGCGTTTTTTCTCGCTTATCATTCCTAAGTCGTTTGGTGGTTTAGAGTTTAGCCCTTATGCAAACTCTACTATTGTTGGCACAATTGCGACTAAAAGCTCAGCAGTTGCGGTAACCGTAATGGTTCCTAACTCGTTAGGCCCGGGTGAGCTATTACTTCACTTTGGTACGCAAGAACAACAAGCACATTACCTACCACGCCTAGCAAATGGTACAGATATTCCATGTTTTGCATTAACAAGCCCAGAAGCGGGTTCTGATGCAGGTGGCATTCCAGACATTGGTACAGTTACTAAAGGCATGTATAAAGGCGAAGAAGTACTTGGCCTTGAAATCACATGGGACAAGCGCTACATAACGCTTGCACCTATTGCTACTGTACTTGGTTTAGCCTTTAAAGTAATGGACCCTGATGGTTTATTAGGTGGTAAAGAAAGCTTAGGTATTACCTGTGCACTTATTCCAAAAGAGCACCCAGGTGTAGAGCTTGGTAATCGTCACGACCCAATGGGTATTCGTTTTTACAACGGTACTACACGTGGTAACAAAGTATTTGTACCAATGGACTTTGTTATTGGTGGACAGAAAAATATCGGCCGTGGTTGGCAAATGCTGGTTAGTTGTTTAGGTGCTGGCCGTGGTATTTCATTACCTGCACTAGGTGTTAGTACAGCACAAGTTGCATTTAAATCAGCATCTGAGTACGCAGCAGTGCGTGAACAGTTTGGTTTAGCCATTGGCCAGTTTGAAGGTATTCAAGAAAAACTAGCTGACATTGCAGGTAAAACATACCTACAAGAAGCAATGCGCGTACTTACAACTGAAGGCTTAGGCATGGGCTTAAAACCATCAGTAGTAACCGCAATCGCTAAATACCACATGACAGAGCTTGGTCGCGACGTGCTTGATTCAGCAATGGATATTCAAGCGGGTAAAGCGATTCAAAACGGTCCACAAAATACATTAGCAAGTGGTTATGTTGCTCAGCCGATTGCCATTACGGTAGAAGGCGCGAATATTCTTACACGTAACCTAATGATCTTTGGTCAAGGTGTTATGCGTTGTCACCCATATTTACAATCTATGGTTGAGTCAATTCACAGCGAAGACAAAGGCGCAGATAAAGAATTTAACGGTATTTTACGTAAAACAATTGGTTACAGCACAGCAAACAGCTTACGTGCTTTCCGCCTAGGGGTTTTACCATTTACAGCAAGTGCTAATTCTGAATTACCAGAAGTACGCGACTATGAAAAAGCAGTACATAAATTATCTGCAAAACTTGCAGTGTACGCAGACTTTTCGTTACTTGTACTTGGCGGTAAGTTAAAACAAGCAGAAATGCTATCGGCACGTTTAGGCGATGTAATGAGCTTCTTATATGCAGCTATGGCATCAATTAAATACTACGAGCAAAAAGTATCAAGTAGTGACCGTGAGCAAGCAGCGCCGTATTTCCATTACGCGACTCGTTTTGCACTACAAAGTGCTGAAGAAGCATTGCATAAGTTTTTAGATAACTTCCCTGCAAGTGGTACACGTAAGTTTATTCGTTTCATTACAATGAACTACTCAACTAAAATGCCAAAAATTAGCGATGATTTAATCCGCGAACTAGCTAAGCAAGCTCAGCTAGATACCGCATTTAAAGCGCAAATTACGCATTTAGTTAAACCAGTAGTAGGCGATGGTCATCATATTAATGAGCAAGCTTACAAAGCTAAAATGGCATCACTTGGCGAGCTGGCTAAAGTTAAAAAAGCACTACGTGCTAAAGTAATTAAACCAGGTATACGCTTTAACATCACGCTTGATAACGCACTAGCGGCAAACGTAATCACGCAAGCTGAACACGTTCAGTTAATTGATTACAACATCAAACGTGAAAAAGCGATTCGTGTAGATGAGTTCGATTTTGATATGAATCTACTAGACGATAACGCACAGCCGATTAACCCGCTTAAAAGTGTAGTTAATCAGTAAGTTAAAGTAATTAAATTCAATGATGCAAAGCGCCCGCAGTATCGGCGCTTTTATTGTTGAGTAAAAAATTAGTGTGGAGCCCCGCTTATGTAAAAACAAGCGGGGCTTTTTTATGTTTTTAAAATGGAAATAGATGACGGTATTGGTCTTAAAGCGAATATGTATGCGTAGAGGATTAAAAAGAGACGCTTATAATCTTGAAAAAGGGCTAACAACCCCGTTAGCACCTTGCTGTAGTACATGGGTATAAATTTGTGTAGTTTTAACATCAGAATGGCCAAGCTGAGCTTGAACAGTTCTTATATCGGCGCCACTTTGCAGTAGATGAGTAGCAAAAGAGTGTCTCAATGTATGAGGTGTTATTATTTTTGTTAACCCTGATTTTTGGACGGCTTTTTTAATCTCTTTTCTAATACAAGAGTGATGAAAATGATGTCGCCTTATTTCACCACTTTGAGGATCTGAACTTAATATATGAGAAGGAAATAAATATTGCCACGCAAGCGATTTTGCGGCACTTGGATATTTTTTTGTTAAAGCATATGGCATCCATACGCCAGAATATTCCGTATTATTTAAATCCAGTCTTAAATAGTCATCAACGTTCAAAATTTGATTTCTCAGCATAGGAATTAGCTCTGTGGCCAGCGTAACAATGCGGTGTTTATTACCTTTTCCATTCCATACTTGAATGCATTTATAATCAAAATCAATATCTTTTACTCTTAATTGCACTGCTTCCATCACTCTTAAGCCACTTCCATACATGAGGGCTGCAATTAAATAATAGCGCTTATTTAAATGAGCCATCAACATTTTAACTTCCTCTGGGGTCATCACTACAGGGAGCTTTGCTGGTTTTTTACTACGGGCAAAATTTAAATTTAATGAGAGTTCTTTTTTTATTATGTGCTTGTATAAAAATGACAATGAATTGAGTGCGGTGGCTTGCGTACGTGGTGCAACGTTTTGCTTTAACACTAAATGTTCTAAGTAGCGTTCGACTTCATTGTCCCCCATTGAGGCGGGATGGCGTTTATTATGAAAATGGATATAAGATGCAATCCATCTTAGGTAGGTATCTACGGTGCGTAATGAATACTGACGTACCAACATATAATCGGCTATATAATTTAAAAATGGGGAACGTGTTTTCATACTATTACCAATAATGGCGCTGTTTTTATATACAGTATAGTTGTGATGCACACATATTCAAGAAAATGAGCGGCGAGCGCATTTTCTCTTTTATTGAGAGTTTGAATGCTAATAAAAATTATATATAGCAATGTGTTAAGTTATTTGGTAAAAATGATTTATAAAATACATGAGCGTATCGTTGGCAGAAATATGCGCGATGAGCGCACTATTAAATTGTTGAACTAAGCCGCTAC
>NZ_WTKS01000144.1:0-303 GCF_011378625.1 Pseudoalteromonas sp. c7(2019)
ATATTGTTTTCATCAGTCTCTAATAATCGCGTTAACTCAGCACACATTTGATCAATAAAAGGGGCCATTTTAGGGGCTTGCGCAACAATAGTAATATCGGCATTACCTAAGCGGTAACCTCTTTCTTTTACTTGTCCATATACGTTAACCAATAACTCTCGGCTATCAATACCTTTAAAAGCATCATCATTATCAGGAAAGTGGCGACCGATATCACCGAGCGCTAATGCGCCCAGTATTGCATCACAAAGTGCATGAATAGCAACATCGCCATCTGAATGTGCTAATAATCCTCTGTCATGA
>NZ_WTKS01000145.1:0-303 GCF_011378625.1 Pseudoalteromonas sp. c7(2019)
GCACTTGATTCTGTAGTTGCAGAATAAGTATGTGAGAAAAAGACCTGACGTTGAAGTTGGTTTTATAGCGTAAATGTCAGGCATTTTGTATTCACTAGCTAATGTGCGGGGTGTGAGTACAAAATTTTATGATTGAGCTTTGAAAAAAGTTTGTATTTAAAATTATCAATTAATATTTTTTACTTTTAAAAAGGAATTTAACAATGAAAAAAACATTATTAGCACTTGGATTAGCAGCTGCAATGCCTACCTTTGCAGCCGATTACACGGACGGTGACACGCACAAGAACGACTACAAATGGA
>NZ_WTKS01000146.1:0-303 GCF_011378625.1 Pseudoalteromonas sp. c7(2019)
CTTTGTAAAATTTGTAAATATTTCTCTGCTTTTTTTGTAAGAGATAAGATCAATCAAATCAATTTTTTTAGCTTTAAATTTGCCAAGCGTCTCAGTCCAGCTTGCCACCTCAATTTTTATCTTTAATCCGCTTTTTTTCTTTATTAAATTTATATAATCATATGAAAAACCAGATAATTTCCCTTTATCTTCAAAGTTAAACGGGTAATTATCGGAGATAGTGCCTAACGTAAATACATGTGATGCAATATAGGCTTTTTCTGAAGCAGTAAAAAGGTTAGTTTCTTCTGCTGCAAACGCCGA
>NZ_WTKS01000147.1:0-303 GCF_011378625.1 Pseudoalteromonas sp. c7(2019)
TTGATAAATACTTTCTTGGCTTTAGGTGCACTTTTATTGTTTGTGCCGTATTTATCATTTCTATCGTTTTTTTCTACTTTTCCGCTTTTTTCTACTTTTCCATAGTAAGCACTAGCAGTGCTAGGCTCTGAAGATTGCTTTTGACGAGATAATTTATCACTATTTGTTTGGTCAGTCGTTCGTTGTTGTTTAGGTAAAGTAGTATTAACAGCTGTTTTTGAAGATCCTTCAACAGCTGTATTAATATCTTCCATCTCTTTTTCAGAGAGGTTTCGCCACTGCCCTACTTTTAAGTTATTTAAC
>NZ_WTKS01000148.1:0-301 GCF_011378625.1 Pseudoalteromonas sp. c7(2019)
CCGATGGCTTTTTATCAATCGGGCAGCAAGTACTCAGTTTTATGCCGTTTGTCTTTTCTTGGCTCGCTTTTGCTGGTGTTTATACGTTAGTGCCTCACCAAAGAGTGCGTTTACGTTATGCGATGATAGGTGGTTTTATTGCTGCTTTATTATTTAGCTTAGCGACAGATTTATTTACTTTATATATTACTAATTTCCCATCACAACAGATTATTTATGGCGCATTAGCGGTCATCCCTATTATGTTTGTATGGATCTACTTTAGTTGGTTAATTGTATTAATTGGTGCTGAAGTAACGGC
>NZ_WTKS01000016.1:0-102604 GCF_011378625.1 Pseudoalteromonas sp. c7(2019)
CTTTCCTCAACTAATGAATCATCTGCAGTGTCAACCGCTGCTTCATCAATTAAGCTATCTATGTCATCTAAATCAAAATCGTCGCTTTCTTCTAGAAGTTCATCTTCGTCGAGTAACTCTGCATCAATTGAGTCATCTGCCACATCACTTTTTGGGTCATTCGCTTCATCAATTAAGCTATCTATATCGTCTAAATCAAAGTCGTCGCTTGTATCAAGTTCAGCTGAAGTGTTATTTGAGGTATCTAATTCTGTTGATGTTTGATCTAATAATTCATCTATATCAAAATTATCATCATCTGCAAGCTCCTCACTTAAAGCCGCCATTTCATCATGAGACTCTAAGCTATCATCCTCTAAAGCTTCGCTTGTTTGCGGTGCATCAAACTCAGGTAGACTATCGTCTTCATCAAACAAGCTATCTAAATCGTCATTAGTTAGAATTTCATCATTGTTTATTGAGTCATCAGATAAGTCTAAATCAATATCTTCAGCGTTTTCATCTGAAGGTTGATCAAACCCTTGCTGCATAAAAATATCGAGTTCATCATCGTCATCGGTATTTTCATCATCAAAAACAATGTCATCACTTAGTAGACTTTCAAGCTCATCCTGATCGAGTAAATTCTCACCACCTGAAAAATCATCTAGGCCGTCATCTAAATCATCATCAGGCAACATATCATTTTCAAGATTATCATCAAGTTGAACACTCAAGTCATCTAAAGGGTCGGGTACAATTGGATCGTCATTTAAACTTGGACCTAAATCATCATCGCCAGTGTAAATTGGGGTTTGTGGTAAAAAGTCATCATCGTTTTGTGGCTCTTCTTGATTACTTGCTCGTTTGCGTAAAAACATAACAATTGCAAAAATAATCAGTAGCCCAGGAATAAACATTAATAAACCCAGCACTATCGGATTTGAAAATAATGAGCTTAAATCAAACGATTCTTTTGGTACTATCTCTTGTTTTTTTTGTTGTGCAATAATCTCGTTTTGCTTAACAATTAGTTCTTTTAATTGATTTTGAATTTCACTGTCTTGTCCTAACTGTAAGCGTAAGTTTTCGAGTTCGTTTGAAATACCTGATAATTGTTTTTTAAGATTATTATTCTCAACTAAAATTTCTTCTACATTGCTTACAGAATTTTTAAATTGTTGTTGTAACTCAACCAGCTTAGTACTTTGCTCTGTTTTTATTTCATTTAATTCTTTCTGTATCTCTTTTTTGGCATCGTCTACGTCGACTTTACGAGCTTGGGTTACTTTTGTTTGTGCTGAGGTAATTTCGCTTTGCGTAAGTGTGCCATTTTTTTTCTTTTCCCATAATGCATCATCTTGCTCTGAGCGTTGTTTTGCAAGCTGTGTATTTACACCTTTTATTTCGGCTAAAGTAGGGATTTTTAAATAGGCACCATTTTGAATATGATTAAGATTTTGTTCTAAAAATGAGTTGGGGTTTTTGTTATACAAGGCCTGCATAACTTGATAAATGCTGACGGAGTTATCTGGGCGCACTTTAGCCGCTATACGCCAAAGTGTGTCTGTTGGTTTAATTGGCCCAATAGATCGCCCTTGCGCACCATAGTCAACGCCTTTAGGCCCCTTTAATTGGGTACTGTCTTGAGAGTAAACTGGCGTTACTATCAATGCAGACGCTAATATAATAAGTGTAACTAAACCGCGCATGCTGATCCTTTAATATTTAAATATTAACAAAACACTTAAAGCTTAAGTGCATAAATATTGTTGATTATTGCTGTTATCAGCCAAATGACTGACTCGCATTTATTATTACAATCTATTTTTATTGCAAGCTCTATTCCAATTACAAACTATAAACCAGTTAAGGCTTAATATCCATCGCAACACCTTGAAAATAAATGCCTTAAAACATCTTTATAAATATTAATTTATTGAGTGTTATCAATCAGTTTTTATACTTTTAAAAATAAACGGCAAAAAATTGACAAGCTCTATAAACAAAAAGCGGCAAACAAATAATGTTTACCGCTTCGAAAGTGTGTTCAGCGCTATTAACTATTACATGTAATTAGCAATAAGCTCTTCTGCAATTTGAATACTGTTAGTTGCAGCACCTTTGCGAGTGTTATCACTTACAACCCACATGTTTAATCCATGAGGATGAGAAATATCAGCACGTAATCGGCCTATATAAACAGTATCGTTACCACTAGCGTCAGACACTGCTGTAGGGTAATCACCTTCATCATCAATTAGCTCGACACCAGGCGCGTCTTTTAAAAGTTGCTTAACGTGTTCAAAGTCATAAGGCATGCGCGTTTCAATATTAATTGATTCTGAGTGACCAAAAAACACGGGAACACGTACACAGGTAGGATTTACTGCAATAGTGGTATCACCCAAAATTTTATGAGTTTCATTTACCATTTTCATTTCTTCGCGTGTATAGCCATTATCCTCAAAGCTATCAATTTGAGGAATAACGTTAAATGCAATTTGCTTTGGAAATACTTTATTATCCATAGGGCGTGCATTCATCAAGTTAGCTGTTTGCTTTGCAAGTTCATCAACCGCTTCTTTACCTGCGCCCGATACAGCTTGGTAAGTAGATACGTTAATACGGTCTATTCCGTAAGCATCATAAATTGGTTTAAGTGCTAGCATCATCTGAATAGTTGAACAGTTAGGGTTAGCAATAATATTACGATTCCTAAAATCAGCTAGGCTTGAAGCATTAACTTCTGGCACCACTAGTGGGATTTCAAAATCATTTCTAAAGTGCGATGTATTATCGATTACAATACAGCCGGCATCAGCAGCAATAGGAGCATATTTTTCAGATACACTACCACCAGCAGAAAACAAACCTATATGCGCTTGGCTAAAATCAAAGCCTTCAACGTCAACTACTTCAATGGTCTCACCACGAAACTTTATGTCTTCACCTGCGCTGCGGCTGCTCGCAAGTAAAAAAAGCTGATCTACAGGAAACTTACGATCTGCTAGCGTTTCAATGATTTGACGGCCTACTAAACCAGTAGCGCCAAGTACGGCAACGTTATATTTTTGCGACATATTTCTTCCTCTATAAACGACATTAAAACAACATCGTTAGTTAAATAATTATTTAGCTATGCTAAAGCCAAGTTGACTAAGTGCTGCAAGTTGTGGGCTATCACCTTGTAGGAATAAGGTGCTAAATTCTCGCCTTACCGGATAATTTTTACGTAAACTATCAAAGCCCTCACCTTCTAAATGACGAAGTAAAATTCCGTCATCGCGGCGTACGTCATAAATTAAATGCACCAAACGGGCAATATCTTGCTCGCTAAGGCTTTGCGTAACAGTTGCATGTGTAATAGCAGGTATTGGTAAAAAATCATCCAACGATTTACTCACCTCTACACCTTTTAGGTCACACAATTTTTGATACAACATTTGTGTACCTCGTGCTTTCCCCTCAAGTGTATGCCCTGCGATATGCACACTGGCATAACGCACATGCTCTAGTAATTCAGTTAGAATATTGGGCTCTTTTTCCCATACATCAAGTACTATATCTAAATCAGCCCCAGCTTCCATTACCTCAAGCAATGCTTGATTATCAATTACGTCGCCTCGGCTTGCATTAATTAGCGTGGTTCCTGGTTTAAGTGCTTGTAATCGCTCTTTATTCATCATGTGCAGCGTTTTGTGCTCGCCACTTTTAATAAGTGGAACATGAAAAGTAACAACATCTGATTGCGCTAATAACTCATCAAGCGCTACATGCTCTTGTAGTAAGCCCTGTTCGTGCTTAATTGGATCGCATAACAGTAAGTCGACATTTAATGCTTTTAATTTTTGCGACAAACACGTGCCAATGTTACCCATTCCTACAATACCAATTGTTTGACCACACAATGGGCGCGCATTTTCTTGGCTTAATGCAAATAAACTACTAATTACATATTCAGCTACAGCAACTGCATTACAACCAGGAGCACTGGTAAAAGCAATATTTCTATCATGTAGTAATTGCGTATCAATATGGTCAATGCCAATTGTGGCAGTGCCCACAAAGCTCAGCTTGTTAGCTTGTGCCAATAGTTCATGATTAACATTAGTCACTGAACGAGTAAGGAGTACATCTACATTTATTAATTGTTCAGGCATTAATTTACGACCATCAAAACGCTCAACCTCACCAAAGTCTGCAAAGTACTGCTCAACTAAAGGCATATTTTGATCGGCAAGAATTTTCATCACTGAGTCCGTTTGGCAATTAAGTGGCGCCATTGTAACGAACAACCAAGCCTTTACACAAACTAAAAAGGCGCATTTTAGCTGATACAAATACTTAAAAGTGGTTATGTTGATTGTTTTAAATCAGCAATTTAAATTAGGGATTTAAATTATGTGGATAATAATTTTACTATTGAATATATAAAGGCCGAATCACAGCATGATTCGGCCTTTATTATGAAAAATAAACGTCAATTACATTGAATTTTATTTACTTGATTTTAGTTTATAGCTCAAAATCTTTTTTGAATTTCAAACCAAATTCACTGCGGTCATTACTGCGCATTACCCCAACAAAACCTGATTGTTGTAGGCGACCAACATCGTAAACTTCGTTTAGAACGTTTTCACCATACAGTGTAACTTCCATATCGCCATATGGATTAGTGTACGAAATATTAAAACCAACTAGTTCACGAGAATCAATGGTCTCACTTTGGTTGTAAACTGATTGACCTTGCATTTCACTGCGATACGAATAATTAGCATTAAACGCAAGTGTTGCGCCACTCTCTAAATCCATAAAGTAAGAAGGTGCAACCATGACAGTCCAGCGTGGCGTCAGTGCTGGTGAATCGCCTTTACCTATGCCTTGTACGCCCTCAGCCACTTCTGTTATTTCAGAATCTAAATAACCAACTGCACTACGAATAGTAAAGTCATCGGTAATAGCAACAGTTGTTTCAAGCTCAATACCTTGCGCTTTAGATTGACCCGCATTTTCTACAATTGTTACAAAGCCACCACCCGCTGTTGGATCTGAAAACGGTAATGCTAAATCGGTGTAATCAGTCACAAATACCGCAAGCATCATAGATACATTTTCGTGTACTTGGCCTTTTAAGCCCATTTCGTAGTTAATCGCTTTTGTTTCGTCAAACGATACAAATTGATCTGGTCCACCAAATGGACGCGGTGGAAAACCACCTGTTTGATAGCCTTTTTGAATCTGGCCATAAACATTCATATTATTGCTAAGCTGATAAGATGCATTTACATCCCACGTAACCGCATCAAAATCTGCACTTACATATTTACGAGTTGGAAATGATGGGAATATAGCATTTGCATCTTTCTTATCTTTTGAATAACGAAGACCACCACCAACCGTTAAATCGTCAGTTAAATCGTAGCTGGCATTTATATATGCTGCATACGAATTAGTTTCTTGGTTAATTTCAAATTCGCCGTAACCGCCAAATGATTCTGTTACACCATCATTCAACAAGCCATTAGGTGTATTAAATGGGCTGAATACAAATGGGCCTGAACGTGTAAAGCCATCTTCATTAAAAAAGTAAAGACCAGATACAAAGTCCATATTATCGAATGTTGCATTTAGCTGAACTTCAAAAGAGTATTGATCAGCACCGCCCTCCTCTGGAAACTCAGACAAGTTTAAAGGTGATGCATCATCATCTAGGCCACCTTCATACTCAGATGTACGGTAACTTGAGATAAACTTAGTAGTAAAAGTATCGTTAATTGCCCAATCGGCTGAAAACGATGTGCCCCAACCTGAGTAAGAGGTAGATTCAATACCCGCAACAGTTGTGCCTAAATCATCAGGGTCTGATGGAATTAAATCTTGAGTCAATAATGGGAAGTCGCCATTAAACACATCATTTGAGTCTAGTGGGTCTGTCAATTCAATAGTATAAGGCGATTGGCCAGATTCGTTATCAACACCATCTAAAGAAAAAGTGAATGCTAAGTCGGTATTTGCTTGCCATTTAAGTGCAACACGACCACTAAATTCTTCTTCTTCACCAATTTCTTTTTCTGGGTTTGCTAAATTAACAGCTTCGCCCACACCATCACGTGTTTTATACGATGCACTTGCAGACATACTTACATCATCTGTTAGTGAGTTATTAAAATAAACATCACCGGCAATACGTCCACGACTTCCCAGCTTAGCTGTAGTAGTAACAATACCTTCATCACCAGGTTGCTTTGTAATTACATTTACAGCGCCACCTAATGTATTACGGCCATATAAAGTACCTTGTGGGCCACGAAGCACTTCAACACGCTCAACATTAGGTAATGATAAGTTAGAACCCATTTGACGACCTAAGTACACACCATCAAGATACACACCCACACCCGGATCGGTAGTTATTATGTGATCTTGCAAACCTATACCACGGATAAATACAGACGCATGCGCAGAATTGCCTACGCCATAGCGGGTAATATTTAAATTTGGAACATATTTACCAATATCTTCTAGGTTACTCATATTGGCTTTATCAATTAGGTTAGCGCCAATTGAAGTGATAGCGGTTGGAGATTCAAACAGGCTCTCTGTACGTTTACGAGCTGTTACTTCTATCTTTTCAAAAGCATCTTGTTTAGCTGTTGTTTTAGTTTCTTCGGCGTTTACAGAGGTAGTGAGTGCAGCAAAAATTGCTAGACTTAATTGTGAGAGGTTACGTAATTTCAAAATATTCTCCAAAGGATACCGTGTGATTTAGTTATGCATTTATACTTAAGAGTATAAATTTCAGGCATAAAAAAAGATGCGTAATGCATCTTTCCTCTGGATGGGCATTATATGACAGAATTGTGAAGAAATGTATAAATTATTTAAATAAATGTATAAAGAATAAAAGCGACTTAAGCATTGTTAGCTTTAGATGGATTATCATAAATAAAGAACATTAATATCAACCTCACTAAAAAGCTGTTTTAAAACAAAAAACCGCATAAATACAATTTTAAAAAGCACATAAAACGTACTTTACACATGTACTTTAGTGTATAAAAAAAGAGCTACAACACATTCTCCTACCATTGAAATTAACTAAAAATAAGAATATAGTACTAAAATGTAGTCTATGGATAGAATATTATGAATATTGAAAACACAGCTGATAAAAGCCTCAAATGCTTCACAAATCCAAATTACACTTCACTTTTTTGTGTTGCAGCTGACTTCAACGTTTTACTTGTTAATTATCAAGCTTTAAACGTCATTACCAATTATGAACTTATTAATCAATTCATGCTAAAAAATGGTCACCAAGGACTGGTAATTTTTGATGTCCCAAAAGACTGCGATGTACTAGCATTAAAAGAGTGGCCAAATTTAAAAGGATTGTTTTACGAAGGTACTGACGAAGTACTACTTCAACAAGGATTAGAAGCCATTGAACAAGGAAAGTTATGGTTCCCTCGTGCAGTAACCGATGATTGGATGAGGCAAATGCTAGCGAGTGAACAACAAACTACTCTGCAATCAAACAACTTAACCTGCAAGGAAATGAAAGTATTAAACTTATTATTTTCTGGCTTACATTCAAGTGCAATTGCCGACACTTTATTTATAAGTGAAGCTACTGTTCGCGTCCACCTACACAAGGTTTACCAAAAAATTGCTGTAAAAAATAAGCAACAAGCATTACTTTGGTGTCAAAAAAACTTAAATAAGATCAATAGTTAAGCGAGCTTATTTGAAACCTTATTGTATCTACTCGACTTTGACTCTGAATTATTATTTCAACTGAAAGCATAAAGTCAAAGTTGGACCCACTTAAATACCCTATACAACCAGCAACTTTCTTTTCTTAAACAGCACTCTGGAAGTGCCTTTCATGTCGAGTCAATATCAAAAATCCACTTTTTCGAACTTAATACTGCAAATAAAAATTATACTTTTCTCCTTACTATTTATTAATACCTGAAATAATTACAAGGTATTGATATTACTTATTGTATAAAGCAGTGGCCCGGCACCACAAACTTTCAGATCTCCAGCAAATAATGGACCAGGCCCTAGAGTAGTAATTACTGATAACGAAGGCCACCACTTTCAGAATGCTTGACTCTCCATAGGTGAATTACAATTAATCACTAGTTTTATACTCACGAGGCCATCTGAAAGTACTGCAAAGTATTATTTTGTGTAATGGAGACGCTAAATAGCGAGATATAATCTATCAAAAGACTTACTTCATCGTAACCGTATGCATTCATTGCAAAGCAGCATAATAAAAAACAAGTTAGCTTCTTCATGAGCGCTATTTCCTTTGGACAATCTCGCTAAAAAAAATTTAATCCTATAATAAAACTTCCGTTTAGAAAGTTGCTATTTGCTTATAGCTAACTTTACTTATTAATAATTTCGACTATATATTTACATAAAATATAAACATTTAAACCAAGTAACTTATGTGAAATACATAGAGTTAAGTAATAGCAACTTTATGTAGCAGTAAATACAGCTCTGATGGCTTACAGATAAAATTATAAAAATAAGTTACAGGAGGCATATTTTTGTACCCGAAGACAGGGCTAAACATTTTTAAACACAAACATTCGCACCTGATTAATTTAAAAAACAAAATAATATTGACTAAAAATTAAATAAAAACCTTAAACCATTCTGTTTATTAGATAAATACTCGTTATGCACTTATACTAATAAAGAAATCAACATTTAAATAACAAATAGGAACAACATATGAAAAAGCTATCTGTAGCAGTGGCTGTATGTGCAGTTTTAGCATCTAGCTATGCTAGTGCTGAGGTAAGAATTAATGGTTTTGCATCAATTGTCGGTGGTAAAAGTCTGGATAGTGACAGTACTTTGTACGGCTATGATGACGATATCTCTTTTAAAAATGAGAGTAAATTCGCTTTACAATTATCTGCAGACCTACATGAAAAGCTAACAGCTACGGCTCAAATTATTGCGCGTGGAGAGGATGACTTTGACGCTACATTCGAATGGGCATACGTTACTTATGAATACAGCGATGAACTGCAATTTAGCGCTGGTAAAATGCGTGTTCCTTTTTACAAGTATTCTGATTTCTTGGATGTAGGTTATGCTTATCGCTGGGTACGTCCGCCAAAATCAGTATACGGTATCCCATTTTCAACTTATGAAGGCGTTAGTGTAGTTTACAGCTCTCAATTGGGTGATTGGGATTCTACGCTTCAAGGCTTTTATGGTGCATTCGATGGTGATATTGACGTATTTGGAACAGAATTACCTGCTGAATTAAATAATTTAGGCGGTATAAACTGGAGTCTATCATACGACTGGTTCAGTGCGCGAGCTGCATACATTGTGGCCGACACTAGCATTTCTTCAGAGGATAGCGGCCTAATTGGTCTCGTAAGTGTATTGTCTGATAGTGGCTTAACTAATACTGCGAATGACCTAATCACTGAAGAAGATAAAACGAGCTTCGTTGGCGTTGGTTTTTCTATTGATTATGAAAACTTTTTGTTTGATGCCGAATATACGCAATTTGAGGTTGAAGACAGTATACTACCAGAACAGTCACAGTATTACGCATCAGTTGGTTACCGTATTGACAGTGTAATTGTTCATTTTACTTATGAAGACAATGATGACAAACATGACTCATCACGTTTTAATACCATTGAGTCAATACCAACCTTAAATTCAGCTGTAAATGGTGCTCTTGAAGGTCTTCGTGCACAAAGTAACGTATACACAATTGGTGCACGTTATGATTTTCATCCTTCCGCTGCTTTCAAGATCGACTTTAGTCGTTTTGAAGATGACATAACTGATACAGAGACGGATGTTGTAGCTGTCGGTGTAGATCTTGTCTTTTAATTGGAGCTTATGATGAAAAAATTAATTTTAGTAAGTGCACTTTCATTGTGCTCAATTAATGTATTTGCAGAAGTTGCTGTGATTATTAATCCAAGCAATGCTAGCTCTGTAGATGCTGACACAATAAAAAAGATTTATCTGGGAAAAAGTAAGTCATTTAGTAATGGCGATAAAGTTAATCCTATAAATCAAGACGGTACATCTGTAGCTGATGAATTTAACGACAAAGTAGTGGGTAAGTCTAGCAGTCAGTTAAATGCATATTGGTCAAAGCTTGTATTTACAGGTAAAGGTACCCCGCCTGAAAAACTAACAACTGACCAAGCTGTTATTGATTTTGTTGCAGCTAATGGAAATGCAATTGGCTATGTTGATAGTGCTAAAGTGACCGATAAAGTAAAAGTAATTGCGACCTTTTAGCAGTGAAATTGATATAAAAACCACCCAGAGGTTAATACAGATAGGTTGAGAAATATTTAACCAATCGATAAACCGGCCTTCTGGTTCGTTTATGAAGGCTTCTGAATTTATTCAGAGGCCTTTTTTTTGCAACCCACTACAACACTTTCTCTAGCCAATAGCTACGCACCCAATTCAGAAGACTTCTGTCAACTGAGTGTTACGACGTGTGCAATTAATATTATTAACTTAATTCAGACTATGTTTATTGTGAACTCAGGGAGTATCCCTAAATAAATAGAGCAATAGTAAGCTAAAGTAGAGCATCACATATTACTAATAAAGCGGGAGTGGACATATACTAGGTATGTCAAACCAGATATCCAAACAAAAAAGCCAGTCAGCGGTTAACTAACTGGCATCAACCCTAGGGTAGATTTTTATACTGACTCAGTACTAAGCTTTACTCGATTCTAAACTTAGCGGTTGCATCTAATAGGTTATCAGATAGGTAATGTAGGTTTTTGGCTACGTCGCGTACAGCAAGTAGTGAGTCCATAGTATCTTCGAACGATACATGCATATTTGACACATTATCTACTACCATAGCTGCAACGGATGTTTGTTCCTCAGTCGCTGCTGCTATTTGCGAATTCATACCATTAATTTCTAACATTTGCTCTGCGATTTTCTCTATTGAAATACCTGTTTTTTCTGCGGCTGTAGCATTATCTGTTGCCATATCACGTGCTGAAGTCATAGCAGCTACAGATTCATTTGCGGCAGTCGTTAATGATCCCAATAGTTCACGTATTTCATTAGTAGAATGTGCAGTGCGAGAAGCCAGTTCACGAACCTCATCTGCCACTACAGCAAAGCCTCTTCCATGTTCACCTGCTCGTGCAGCTTCAATAGCAGCATTAAGAGCAAGTAAGTTTGTCTGATCTGCAATAGACGTAATTACATTCAAAATCTGCGATACATTTTTTGTATCGTCCGCAAGCTTATTAATAGTCCCTGCAGCTCGATTAATTTCATCACTGAGCGTACGAGAAGCGGTAACTGACATCTGTACTTGTGTACGACTTTGTTCAACTTCTTTCTCGGCCGTTTCAGCAGCGTGAGAAGCGTTAGCTGCAGATTCTGATATATCACCAACACTCTGTTTCATTTCTTCCATAGATTGCTTAACAATTTCAGCATCAGTGGTTTGCTTTGTTGTAGCACGCTCAGCTTGTTCCATACCTTGAACTAATCGTGTTGAGTTTTCCATTAAAGGCTCACATACAGCAATAACTTCAAGAACTGTTTCTCTTAGTAAGGAAATAAATGCGTTAAAATTAATAGAGACTTGGCCAATTTCGTCTTCTGAGTTAACAGATAGCTGTGTGCTTAAAGAACCATTGCCGCTTGCTAATAAACTAAGGTTGTTAGCTGCATCACTCGCAGATGAACCTATATTCTTAGCAATCCAAATAGCCATAAACAATAATAAAATTAATGAAATAATGGATACAGCTAACATTAGAGTTAATGCTTCATCAGAGCGCGCTTTAGTGTTGGCAACCAGTTCAAAAAAACGATTATCCGCTTTTTGTTGAGCGCCTTTAAAACTTTCTAAGACAGATCCATATAAACTTGTTTTAAGCTGCGCTTGTTGCTGAATCTTACTAAAATCAGCAGTACCGTTAACCATACCTGTAGCAATACTTGAGGATATTTTTTCATAATCTGACAACTCATTAATAATATCGTTATTAATGTAGGAGTTATTAAGTTGCGTTATTAAGGTAATATTAGACTCTAAAGTTTGATATACCTCGTCTGCTTTAACTATAAGATCTTGCTCACCAAACGTAACCGCTTGGGTATAAAGTTCATCAAGTTTTTCTAAAAGCCCTACGTTTTGCGACGTTATTTTTACAACCTTATACGATGAGTTACTCATTTCATCGAGAGAAACCTTATTATCATTCATAGCTAAATAGTTTATCAATACGATCACTATGAAAGCCACTACCGCAATGCATGTTATTGCATGTATTTTTTTTGTTATGCTTAGGTTTTGAAAAGAGAAGCCTGAAGCCATACTGTGCTACCTTATTTTATTGTCTATATCTATTATCGGCTTGATATCTATAAGTGTGAGCTAAATTTGTAATATTTCTAGTTTTTTCTAACAAATAGAAGAATTATTTAACAATAAACACACATCGCTCATAAAACAATCACAATAAATTACAGATACAAAAAAACCAGTAACATCACTGCTACTGGTTTCTAAATTTGGTGCGGATGGGGGGACTTGAACCCCCATGCCCTAAAGCACCACCCCCTCAAGGTGGCGTGTCTACCAATTCCACCACATCCGCATTTTTTAAGCTTTCGCTTAATTGTTAAACATGTGATTTATTTGAGGACTATAAATCGTTTAACGATAGCTTTACGCTAAATTAGTTTGGTACGTCAGAGCTTTGCTCTTTAGTAGATGTTACTGGAACATCTTCTTCAACAGGAACTACTGTTTCTACTGCTGGAGCTGCTTCTAGGTTTTCCCATTCGTCAGTCTTTTTAATTTGACCAGCAGTTAGGTTTCCTAACACAATGCTTAATACAAAAAATACCGTTGCTAAGCTTGTGGTTGTTTTTGTCATAAAGTTACCTGCACCTGACGAACCAAAAACTGTGCCTGATGCACCAGCGCCAAATGAAGAACCCATATCTGCGCCTTTACCTTGTTGAATTAAAACCATTCCAACTAGAGCCAAAGCCACAACTAAATAAACTACTAATAAAATTTCGTACATCTTATACAGTCCCTTTTGCACTGTTACAGATTGCAGTAAAAGATTCTGCTTTTAGACTTGCGCCGCCAATTAAGCCGCCATCTATATCTGTTTGTGCAAATAATAATTCGCTATTTTTTTCATTAACGCTACCACCATATAAGATGGCAAGCCCTTGTGCTAAATTGCTATCAAGTGATGCAACTTTGTCACGGATAAATTTATGAACAGTTTGTGCCTGCTCTGGCGATGCAGTCTTACCTGTGCCTATGGCCCAAACGGGCTCGTATGCTATCACAGAATCTTTCAGTGCTGCTACACCTAATTTCTCTATTACTGCATCAATTTGTGCAGCAACTACTTGTTCGGTTTGACCGTTTGCTTGCTCACTTTCGCTCTCGCCTACACATAATATTGGTGTTAACCCAACTTGCTGTGCTCTAGCAAACTTTTCAGCGACTGTTGCATTACTTTCGTTATAAATACTGCGGCGTTCAGAATGACCAACGAGTACGTAAGTTGCACCTAAATCTTTTATAAGCTGCGCATCAACTTCACCAGTAAATGCGCCAGGCGTATTTTCAGAAACAGTTTGAGCTCCTGTAGAAACACCGCTAGCTACCATTGCTGGTACAAGTGGGAATGGAGGAAATAAAACAATGTCCATCTCTTGTGATTTTACATCGTTAATAGCGTCAGACATTTGTTTAACTAACTCTAAAGAGCCATTCATTTTCCAGTTGCCTGCGACCATCGCCTTGCGTATTGCCATTATCCACTCCACATTAGAAAGCGGGCGAGATATTAACTTTTCTCGCCCAAAGTTACAAGAGATTATTGTTATTAATCAGTTTGTTTGCTCATAGATTCTACAACAGCTGCAATTTTTTGAGCGCTGTCTATTACAATCTTTTCTTGCTCGGCTTCAACCATAACACGAACCACAGGTTCAGTGCCTGACTTACGCAGTAAAACACGGCCTTTATCGCCTAAAGCAAGCTCTACTTCTGCTACAGCTGAAAGCACTTCTGGTGCTTTTGTCGGGTCAGTTCCAGCTGTATAACGCACGTTAATCATCTTCATTGGATACTTGGTAAAACCAGCACCTAAGTCTTGCAATGTGCGATTTTGTGCAACCATAGCAGCAAGTACTTGTAAGCTTGAAATAATACCATCACCCGTACTAATTAAATCTAGGTTTAGTACATGCCCTGAGCTTTCACCGCCAATTTTCCAGCCTTTTTGCTGTAGTAATTCCATAACATAGCGGTCCCCTACTTTACTGCGAGCAAACTCGATACCTTTTGCTTTTAAAGCGTTTTCAAGGCCCATGTTAGACATAACAGTACCAACTACACCACCACCCAAATTATCATCTTGGGCTGCTTGGCAAGCAATAATATAAACCAGATCATCACCATCAAAAACACGGCCATTATGATCAACCATCATCACGCGGTCACCATCACCATCGTATGCAATACCTACGTCGGCTTTAAGTTCAAGCACTTTACGTTTAAGGGTATCTACGTGAGTAGCGCCACATTCATGGTTGATATTAACGCCGTTAGGCTCACACGCATGTGTTATTACTTCTGCGCCAAGTTCACGCATAACAGAAGGTGCAATGTGATAAGTTGCGCCATTTGCGCAATCGACAACAATTTTAAGACCTTCTAAAGACAGGCCTTGCGGGAACTGGCTCTTACAAAACTCTATATAGCGGCCATCCGCACTGACTAAACGCGATGCTTTGCCCAATTTATCTGAAGCAACACATGTCATTTGCTCATCAAGCATCGCTTCAATTTCAAGTTCTACTGCATCATCAAGCTTTAAGCCTTGACCATTGAAAAACTTAATACCGTTATCGTAATACGGATTATGTGAGGCACTAATTACAATACCTGCCTCAGCACGAAATGTTTGCGCTAAATAAGCAACGGCCGGTGTAGGCATAGGACCCAATAGTACAACATCAATACCAGCAGCAATTAAACCAGCCTCAAGTGCGGTTTCAAGCATATAGCCCGAAATACGCGTATCTTTACCAATAATTACTTTTTTAGTACCACTTTGCGATAATACACGCCCAGCAGCCCAGCCTAGCTTCATTGCAAATTCAGGGTTTATTGGAGCAGCGCCTACAAGTCCACGCACGCCATCGGTGCCAAAATATTTTCTTTCTTTCATTGTGAAATTCCTTGTTCGCAGGCTTGATATACACCAAGTACATCTGCGGTTTCTTTTACGTCATGTACACGAATAATTTTTGCGCCATTTTGCGCTGCGATTAACGCACCCGCTAAGCTGCCCGCTAACCGTTCATTTGTATTTCTGTTTAATAAATTACCTATCATCGATTTACGAGATAATCCGGCCAATAATGGCAAACCTAATTTATTAAAATCATCAAACTTAGCCAATATTTGATAGTTATGACTAAGCGTTTTTCCAAATCCAAAACCTGGGTCTAGAATAAGTCGTTCAAACTTAATCCCAGCTGTTTCACATGCTTTAATACGTTCACTAAAAAACATACTTATATCTGCAAACAAATTATCGTAATGAGGTGACGATTGCATGCTCCGGGGCTGCCCTTGCATATGCATTAAACAAATTGCTACATCTTCATACTGCGCAACCGTTTCTAAGGCGTCTATTTCTTGCAAAGCTCTAACATCATTGACTATATCTGCCCCTGCAAGTATTGCTTGTTCCATTACCTGTGCTTTACTGGTATCAATTGAAATAACGCAATCACTGTGCTGACGTATCGCTTTAATAGCGGGGATTACTCGAGCAAGTTCATCTTCTAAGCTAACATCTGGCGCGCCTGGGCGAGTAGATTCTCCCCCTATATCTAAAATTGTCGCACCGTCATCTAATAATTGCATTGCGCGTTTTAGCGCTATTTTGGGATCTAAAAACTGCCCACCATCAGAAAATGAATCCGGCGTTACATTTAATATTCCCATAATAACGGGCTTTTCAAGATTAAGCGTACGCCCTCTCGGAAGCTTTAATATGTTAGTCATTGCCAACCTTTATTCTTTTTCTAAATAGCTGATACAAAAAAGCCCCGAAGTTCGGGGCTTTCATTACTATTTTAACGATTATTCAGCTTTGTCATCAAGGTTTGTTTCATCTTTTTTTGATGAATCATCAGTCTTTTGACTTTCATCAGCAACTGGTTCTTGAGGTTCTTCCGCTTTTACCGGTTTAGCTTCATGACGGTCATGTGCATCACGCGGTTCACGTACTGGTTGGCGTGCCATTAAATCATCAATTTGCTTAGCATCAATAGTTTCGTATTTCATTAACGCATCTTTCATTGAGTGAAGAATATCAATATTTTCTTTTAATATTTCTTCTGCTCTTTGATAGTTACGATCTGAAAGTAATCGAACCTCTGCATCAATTACTTTTGCCGTGTCGTCCGACATGCTAGATGAACGACTACCGCCACCACCCATATACATTTCGTTCTGATCTTCAGCATAAAGTAACGGACCTAGTTTTTCACTTAAACCCCAATGTGTAACCATTTTACGCGCTATATCTGTAGCTCGTTCAATGTCATTACTTGCACCCGTTGTTACTTTATCTGCGCCGTAAATAAGCGCTTCAGCAATACGGCCACCATAAAGGCTAGAAATCATTGATTCTAAAAGCTCTTTTGAATGACTAACACGATCTTGCTCAGGCAAGTACATTGTTACACCCAGCGCACGGCCACGTGGAATAATAGATACTTTATAAACTGGATCATGTTCTGGCACCATACGACCAACAATTGCATGGCCAGCTTCATGGTACGCTGTCATTGCTTTTTCTTGCTCGCTCATCACCATGGTCTTGCGCTCTGCGCCCATCATGATTTTATCTTTAGCAGCGTCAAATTCAGCCATACTTACAACACGTTTATTACCACGCGCTGCATAAAGTGCAGCTTCGTTTACTAAGTTTGCTAAATCCGCGCCAGAGAAACCTGGAGTACCACGTGCTATAAGAGCAGCTTCTACGTTATCGCCTAATGGCACTTTACGCATGTGTACTTTAAGTATTTGCTCACGACCACGAATATCAGGTAAACCTACTTCAACTTGACGGTCAAAACGACCTGGGCGAAGTAATGCAGGGTCTAATACATCTGGTCGGTTAGTTGCTGCGATAACGATAATACCTTCGTTACCACCAAAACCATCCATTTCTACTAGCATTTGGTTAAGTGTTTGCTCACGTTCGTCGTTACCGCCGCCCATACCAGCACCACGTTTACGACCAACAGCGTCAATCTCATCTATAAAGATAATACAAGGCGCCGCTTTTTTAGCTTGCTCAAACATGTCACGTACACGTGACGCACCAACACCCACAAACATTTCAACAAAATCTGAACCAGAAATTGTAAAAAATGGCACTTTAGCTTCACCAGCAACAGCCTTCGCAAGTAACGTTTTACCGGTACCTGGAGGACCAACCATTAGTACACCTTTAGGAATACTACCGCCAAGTTTTTGAAACTTAGAAGGATCTCGTAAAAAGTCTACCAGCTCAGTAACATCTTCTTTCGCTTCATCACAACCTGCAACATCAGCAAACGTTGTTTTAATTTGATCTTCACTCATTAAGCGAGCTTTACTCTTACCAAATGACATAGCGCCTTTACCGCCGCCGCCTTGCATTTGACGCATGAAGAATATCCATACACCTATAAGCAGTATCATCGGGAACCAAGAAATAAATATACTTGCTAAGAATGATTGTTCTTCAGGTTGTACACCCTTCACATTTACATCATTTTTAAGTAAATCATTTATTAAGTCTTCATCGTACATTGGCATCGTTGTTTGAAAACGCTCACCACTGCTCTTAGTACCAGTAATATTTCCTGTACCGCGGTCGATAACAACTTCTTGTAAAGAGCCACTGCGGACATCTTTTACAAATTGAGTGTAACTTGTTTGACGATCAACTTGCTCGCCGCCATTAAAGCTCTGAAAGACTGACATCAGCACAACTGCAATCACCAGCCATAGTATTAAATTTTTCGCCATATCGCTCAAGGGGTTAACCTCTTGTATCCAATTAATTTAAATTCAACTAAACGCCAAGCAACTGTACTACAGTTTGTATCCAGTCGCTACTATATATACTTCCCGAGAACGGGCACGTGAGGCATCAGGTTTGCGTATTTTCACTGCTTTAAAACTATTACGTACATCTTGCAAGTATTGATCAAAGCCTTCTCCTTGGAAAACTTTAACAATAAATGCGCCATTTTTCTTTAGTACTTGACTACACATATCCAGCGCAAGTTCTACCAAATACATACTACCCGCTTGATCTACTGAGTTATTACCACTCATATTTGGTGCCATGTCAGAGAGTACCACATCAACATTTTTACCATCAATACGTTTTAACAACGCATTTAATACAGCCTCCTCACGAAAGTCACCTTGTAAGAAGTCAACACCCGCAAGTGAATCCATCGGTAATATATCACACGCGATCACTTGGCCTTTGTCACCTACTTTTTCAGCCAAATATTGAGACCAACTTCCTGGAGCCGCCCCTAAATCAACAACTGTCATACCTGGACGAAGTATTTTATCTCTATTTTGTACTTCATCTAATTTAAAAACCGCTCGGGAACGCCAGCCTTTTTTTTGCGCTTCTTGAACATATTTATCATCAAAATGTTCTTTCAGCCATCGCTGTGAACTGGCTGACTGTTTTTTATTTGTCATAAATTAACACGCAACTAATTAGTAATATTCTCTAGATGGCGTTAGAATACCCTTAATTCAAGCCATATTCAGCAAAATTTGTATAAACATGACATTATCAAACAAACAAAAGCAGTTTTTAAAAGGTCAGGCACATAGCCTTAAGCCTGTAGTTTTACTAGGTTCTAACGGTTTAACCGAAGGCGTAGTAGTAGAAATTCAAAGTGCATTAGAAATTCACGAATTAATCAAAGTTAAAGTTCCAACTGACGATCGTGAAACAAAAGCACTAATTTTTGAAGCAATCGTACGTGAAACTGGTGCGACTAAGCTACAAACGATAGGTCACACTATTGTGCTTTATCGTCAAAGCGTTGAGAAAAAAATACATTTACCGCGTAACTAATTATTCCTGTTAAAGGATTTAGTGCGTTTAAATTGAAAAAACCAGCTTAATGCTGGTTTTTTATTATTTAACGTTTTAAATCAAAAACTCATTTTATGATGGGTTACATCATATTCACTACCATTACTACTGGGCTTCTTATTCAATATAAAGTACTGAGTAAATTGTGTTTCACTCATTGCTGGCACTTTTTCATTCGAAAGTAGCTCGGCTAGTTGCGGTGTTGTATTACTGTGCCCAATAACAACAACTACACCTTTTAGTTTTAGTAACTCATTTTTTAAATCACTTAGCTCATCTGCGTTATACACATTTACGTCGGTATTAAAATATGCCTGCAAAGGGGCCGCTGTTTGTAACGTGCGTTTATAGTTGCTGCTGAAAATATGTATATTTTGATACTCTTTGAAAAAAGTAACTAAATTATTTGCACGTGCCTTTCCCACCTCTGAGAGCGCTGGATTTTTACCCGTTAGCTTTTCGCTATGACGAAACAAATATATCTCATCAGGTGCTGCAAACACTAAACTACAATTAAATAACATGACTAAAAAAGTGATTGCTAATATTATTTTATTATTCATATTTTTTTACCTCGTTTGTATTCTAGTAGCCTGTCGATAAATTCAGTCGTTAGCTCATTGATTACGCCGGTTTCAGCATTAACTATTAAGCTAAAACCAATATTTAAGTGAGGAAATACAACCACATCACTTCTATAACCTTGCACCCAGCCACTATGATAGTAAAGTGTTTCATCAGCGTAGTTATAAACGCGCCAACCTAACCCATAATAAGCTTCATTAAGGTGTTTTTTCCACACCCTGCGATGCATTTCTTTTTTTGTATGTGTATAAGGGCGTGTTTGTTTTGCTAGAGTATCCAATGACAAAATATCAGGGTAATGCCCTAGCTGGGCTTTTAACCAAATGGCCATGTCACTTGCACTCGCGTTTACACCCGCTGCAGGTCCCACTTTATAATAATTTTTTTTAAGCTTAGCGCTATACCAACGTTTTTTACCGCGCACGTGTGGTAATGCGTAATTTTCATCCTGAACCATAGATTCAAAACCTAAGCTCGCATCACTCATTTTTAATGGCTCAAAAATAGCTTCTCGTAACCACTGTCCGTAACTTTTTTCGGTGCTTTGTAATATCACATCGCCTATAAGACTAAACATAACGTTTTGATAGCCATAACATTCGCCGGGTTTGCAAATTGGTTTGACGCTAAGCAGCTTTTCAACAATACCTGGGTAATCCATACGAGATTCAATTAAATTGTCGTATGCATTAGGAACTAATCCACTTGAATGGCTTAAAAGATGAAACACCTTTAAATCATCTTGATAAACAGTCCCTTTAAAATCAGTTATGTATTCGCTAACAGGCTTATCTAATTCCAGTAGGCCGTTAGCAGCCAATTTAGCTGATAACGAGCCTGCAAATGTCTTCGAAACAGACGCGAGTCTAAACCGAGTATGCTTATTAACTTTTTGTCCATTTCGTGATTTAGTTACGCCCATGGTGTGGATGTAATCTGAATTGTTTATATTTACAATCGAAAGCGCTGCACCGGGTATACCTTTACTTTTTAATTTTTTTTGTGCGTAACGGCCGTACTTTTTTACAAATGCATCCCAATCAGGATCCGCTTTTGCTGCAAAACCCACAGAACTAAACAGCAAACACAAAGCAGATAGGCAATACAATAAAGAGTTGAGATACTTCATTTTTTATAAATTTTATCTTTTTAACTACATCTGCGCAGATAATATCATGAAGTTTTGTTTGGACTAACGTACAATACGACGATTATTTGGTTTTAAGCGAGTGTTTAGTACTTATGCGTTTTTTAGTTGTGTCACTTTTTATTTTATTAACAACTGGTTGTGCTATTACAAAGCAACCGGCCGAACCACTGGCTATGCCATTAAAGCCAACATTAAAAAGTCAGACCTATCAACTTGAGTACACTACAGAGCACTCATCTCCAAAAGTTAAATCGGTTCAACTTCCTGCACATAAAGTAGTTAGAAACCAAACAGTAAAAATCATTACCGATAAGGCAAGCGTAACCGATAAACTTCTATCGCAAATTAGCCAAGCACTGAACGATAAACAACTAAAAGTAACAACTAAAAATAACAGTGACTACACACTGACTATTCAGCAACTCGATTTAACTTTCACAGACGATACTAAGTACGCAATAAAGCAACCAGAGAAGCCATTTACTTTATATTCAAATGTTGCCCAGCAATACCCAACACAGCAGTGCGCTGCAATATTTGCACAAGTTAGTATGCGTCTCACGCACAAGTCATCGGGTGATGTTGTTTGGTTTGCTAAATCTTCAATCGACAGTGCAAGTTTTCATCGTGAACCACTAATTTACAATTTCACCGAAGAGCAAAAAATAACAAATGAGCTTGAGGTTGTCGCTTTTATTCATCAGCAAAACACTGACGAGGCCCGTATTGAAAGACTTGGCAAAGATATTCAAATCCCTCAGTACAAAACGTTGTCAAAACTATCTAGCCTTACTAAACTTAGCGGTCCATGTAATAGAACAGAAGTAAGTGCATTAACACCTATGATGCAGTTTTACTTGAGTAGTATATTAATCGATAAAATTAAAGTTCAGTAAATTAGGGTCTGTTGATCTTTACGGATTAAAATTTGTTCAAACTAGGGGCTATTTAATCGCGGCGCGAGATTTGTAACCTAGTGGGCTAAGTCAAAACCGAGCAACAAAGAGTAAATAGCCCCTAGGAAGAACCCTTTGGGCAGCGCCTGTTTGGCATTAATGCTACGTTATCGCCCATTTATGGGGAATAGCCACACTGCATAGGCTCTGCCTTACCTAAATACCAAACAGACTGCTGCAAATTTAACCTTGAAAGATCAACAGACCTAACACTTACTACATTTTTTTACAGATTAAAGGAACGAATTAACAATATACTACGCTTAATAACAAATAATAATTAGGCCCTAAGGGATGAGAAACGCTTTGCTTAACCATACTTTACTGAGCATAACACTGCTTTTTTGCTGCATTTTTAGCACGTCGAGTATGGCAAGTAACCGCTATTATGCAGATAATACGTTAGAGCCAACCCAAGGCTTTGCGTGGGATTGGAGTGCTGGTGCGGGCTTTTATATTGAAGATTCTTACCTTGTCGGCATTGAGTCTTACGATAAAGGCGTTGAGCTCGACTTAAGTCTTGCTGTTTCCTACGATAAATTTTACCTTGATTTCGATCACAATCAACTCAGTGGCGGCCTTGTAATAGGCTACAGTCTTATAGATAAATTTGATTGGGGCCTAGATATATTAGGCACAAATACTCAAGCTGGATTTGACGAAAAAGGCCTCGGATTCTATAACCATGGTGTTATAAAAGAACTCCAAGGTATAAAAAAACGTAATTACGACTTTGACGTCGGCCTTCGACTTTCTCGTCGATTTGAAAATTCTCAATTCTCTTTTGAATACCTTCATGATGTATCTGGCGCGCACAATGGCTGGGTTATAAACAGCTTTTTTAGTCACATTTTACCATGGCGAAACTGGGAGTTTAGATCTGGTGTTGGTTTAAGCGCCTACTCTGCTGACTTTACCAATTATTACTTTGGTATTGATAGCGATGAAGCCACCAGCCTTCGCCCGGTTTATAGCAGCAATGCCAGTACTAGTATTATTTTTGAGTTCCATGCTGAGTACCCAATAAGCCAAGATTGGGTGTTTTTATCCGGCTGGCTTACCACATGGTTTTCAAAAGAGATTGACGACAGTCCAATTATTTCCCAAGGATATCAACACAAAGCCAAGGTAGGCCTACGTTATGTATTTTAGATGGATCTGTGTATTACTGATCTTCCCCAGTACTTTTACTGTTAAAGCTCAGGAACCTCCTGAAGCACTTATAGCAGTTCCAGACACCTGCGTTGCATTGCGCGAAGGGCGAAATTGCTATGCTGACGTAACGCTAACGTGGGAGCAACCTATCATTGGTAATTACTGCCTACGTGACGCCACCTCAAAGTACATAATGCAATGTTGGCTCAAGCAACAGAGCGGTACCTTTAATTATGCATTTGATTCACAGCAAAGTATTTCATTTGAACTATTTGACAGCAATACCTCTAAAATAATTAGTATTGCCGAAGTAAAGCTTCAATGGGTATATCAAAACAGGCAAAAAAAGCGCCGCTGGCGACTATTTTAATACCAATCGCATTAAGGATATTTTCATGGATAACTATGGCACTATTTTACTCGTTGAAGACGATGTATCACTTGCTCAATGGGTTGCTGAATACTTAACAGAGCAAGGCTACACAACGCATGTTTGTCACAGAGGTGACGAAGTAATTAGCCAAGTCAAAACGTTAAATCCAAATATCGTGCTCCTTGATATTATGCTTCCAGGGCAAGATGGTATAAGCGTGTGTAGAGAACTTCGTAGTTTTTATAATTCGCCCATCATAATGCTCACCGCACGCGATGAAGAAATGGATGAGGTCATTGGTCTAGAAGTAGGTGCAAGCGACTACATAATGAAACCTGTGCGCCCTCGTGCATTGCTAGCGCGTATAAAAGCAGCCCTTCGCCAAAATAATGAGCCAAATACCCCACACGTTAACGAGAGTGTTATTAATGTTGGTGCGCTTAGTATTGATACCGAATCTAGAAATGTAAAACTCAACAAGCAAGACGTAAACATATCAAGTGCTGAGTATTTACTGCTTCATTACCTTGCGAGCAATGCAGGCCAAGTGGTCTCGCGTGACGCTGTATTTAAAGCAACCAAAGGCAGAGAATACGATGGGCTTGATAGAAGTGTTGATGTACTTATTTCTGCACTTCGTAAAAAGTTTAATGATGATCCACAAAACCCTGAAAAAATTAAAACTATTTGGGGCCGTGGATATTTACTTGTTTCTACTGCGTGGTAATAAAGTGATGAATAAATAAATGAAAAAGTTTTATATATCGCTTCTAGGCAGTGCACTTTTATCTATTGTGGTATTGGGCTGGCTTATTGATGCTTTTAGTCAACAAGCGCATACCCCACAGGATGAATTTAGTCAGCAAAGTAAAATGATCATGGGTTTTAGCAAGCAGTTAGCTAACATACCCACATCTGAGCGCAGCGATTATGTAAAACAACTGGCGCTAGAGTTTGATGTTTTAATTGATTACAAACCTAATGAATCACTTGCTTTACCGCCTTCTTTATTATTACAAATGCACACGCCGGGTGGGCTGATTTTAGAAGATCAGCAAGGCTTTTATATGCTTTATAGCAGCGCTGTTTTAAATCCTTTTCACTTATCAATGCGTTTAGATAAAATTTTTGATAGCGAGCAACATAACGACATTATATTAACCTTACTCTTTTACGCAGGCCTATGTGTATTTATGGGGTTTATTATTGCGCCCTTAGCTAAACGATTAACCGTGTTAAATGAAGCCGCTAAAAAGTTTGCCTCTGGTAATGTTCAAGCCCGAATAAAAGTATCGCATTTTACTTACATAAAAGACGTAGAGCTTACCTTTAACCGCATGGCCAGCCAAATAGAGAAACTTGTCGCCGAAAACAAGCTAATGGCCTCAAGTTTATCTCATGATATACGCACCCCTATCGCGTGCCTGCGATTTGGTTTAGATGCGGCATTAGATAGCCATGATGAGCAAAAAGTAAAACAGTATTTAACCCGTATGGAAAATGATTTAGACCATATGGAATCGATGCTTAGTAGCTATTTAGCATTTGCTACTTTAGAGCAAAATGCTAATAAGCTGACCTATTCATCAACAAACATTAAGTCCTACCTTGAAGATATTTTAGTGCAACTTGCACCTAAGCTTGAAATGCAAATGCTCAACGTACAACTCAATAGTACCGATAAAATAATAAATGCAGATCTTCACTGGCTTGCTCGCGCAATTACTAATTTATTAACTAACGCATGTGATTTTGCAAGCCAACATATTTACTTAAGCGCAAAGTTACACGAGCAACAGCTTATGATAACAGTAGAAGATGACGGCCCGGGTATCGCTCGAGAAAATTTTAGTAATGTATTTAGCCCATTTTTTAGGGAAGAAGATCACCGTAACAGAGCTGATAAAAGTTACGGCCTTGGTCTAGCTATTGTTGAAAAAGTAGCCGACTGGCATCATGGCAGTGTTAAAGTAAGTAAAAGTACCCAGCTAGGTGGTGCGTGTTTTACTCTCACTATTGCACAGCATCATAATTCGTAAAGCAATAGTTACAGACTGTAATTAACAATTATTAAACAAAATCAACTCGTTATTTTAAACGACTCGATAACAACAATTAAAATCGATGGTTATAACACACACTTTACTTATTAAATTGTGCTAGATCAGCAAATAAGCACTTTTTATTTTTTAACATTTCCAGTAGATTGTCACCGCCGTCACACAATAGAGAAGTACAATAATATGAGCGCAGTTAGAGGCGAGTTCAGCTCTCGCTTTGGTTTTATTATGGCCGCCGCGGGTTCTGCCGTTGGTTTGGGCAATATTTGGGGATTCCCTACACAAACAGCAAGTAATGGCGGTGCTGCATTTTTAGTCGCATATTTAGTGCTTGCGTTCTTTTTAGCCTACCCCGCTTTAATGGCTGAACTTATGATTGGTCGTCATGGCCAAGCAAACGCGGTTTCATCACTTCAAAAAATATCTAATAAGCCATGGCAAAAACACTTTGCCTTTATTGTTGGTTTTGGCGGTATTTTATGTGCTGGCTTTATATTAAGTTTTTACGCGATTGTTGCCGGTTGGATGCTCAGCGCTACAGCTGAACCCATAGCTACTCTTGTCGGTGCCGACACAGCATCGACATGGCTAAGTGAACAATCACTTACCCGAAACATTATATTCACTCTCGTCTTTATCGTACTAACTGTCGCTATTATCAGTAGAGGCGTTGAGAACGGTATTGAAAAATGGTCAAAACGTTTAATGCCCGCTCTTTTGGGGATTTTATTTGCACTTATTGCTTATGTAATGACCCAAGATGGCGCAATGGAAGGTTTAAAGGCTTACTTAGTTCCTGATTTTTCGTCTATTTTTGACGCAAAACTATTAGTTAGCGCACTAGGACAAGCTTTTTTCTCTTTATCGCTAGGTACTAGCGTAATGATTATTTACGGCTCGTACATTAGCAAAAAAGAAAATCTTGTTTCTTTAGGTGCCTATGTAACCCTTATTGATGTATTTATAGCCTTTGTAGCGGGTTTACTGATTATTCCGGCTATGTATGTAGCGCAAGCTCAAGGCGTTGAAATATTCTCGGCCTCAACAGGTAAATTACTCTCTGAAGATACGTTAGTATTTCAGGTACTCCCTGCTTTATTTGATGGAATGGGCGAAGTTGGCTTATTTGTGGGCTTTTCATTTTTTGCGTTAATGAGTATTGCCGCTTTAACGTCATCTATTTCAATGTTAGAGGCGCCAGTATCATACACTGTAGAACGCTTTGGGATGAAACGCGTTCAGGCAACCTGGTTGATTGGAGCTTTAATTGCTATCGTTAGCATTACAATTGTGTGTAACCTTAGTAGCTTATTTGGCTTAGTGATTACTTTAACTACAAAAGTAGCTCAACCTTTGCTTGGCCTGATGTGTTGTATATTTGTAGGCTGGATTTGGTACAGAGGCTCATTACTTAAAGCAATTAAAGAAGGTAATCCTGAGGTCCATAACACATTGTTTTGGAAAATATGGCCTTGGTATACCAAGTTTGTGTGTCCACTTGCTATTGGTATGGTATTTTTACACTCACTCTTGAGCTAAATAATACCTTAAAATAGTCTTAAATTAAAATAGCCCACATTAGTGGGCTTTTTTATAGCTGCTTAAATTGGATTTATTTAGTGAGTTTTAAAATCATATCTTGATGAGGTATACCGTCTTCTAAATATTCACTTTTATAATCCTCAAAGCCAAAAGAGCGGTAAAAATCAAGCAAGTAAGTTTGTGCACCTATATAAATATCTCGCTCAGGCCATTGTGCTTTGCAGCAGTCTATAGCTTCAGTAATAAGTAAAGTAGCATACCCATTACCACGCGCTCCTTCACTCACTAGCACGCGACCTATTGCGCTGTATTGCTCACTTTTGTCATAACAACGCGCATAAGTTTGTAGTTGCCCATTATCCAATGTATATAAATGCTGTGTATTTAAAGCAATATCTACATCATCAATTTCAGGGTAAGGACATTTTTGTTCTACAACAAATACATTAACCCGCCCACGCATAATAGTAAAAAGAGTCTGTGTATCAAGAGCGTCAAACTGCTCACATTTAAACTGCATATTAAATCCTATAAGCAAAAAACCCAGCTTAGGCTGGGTTTATTAAAATCACTCGCTAGCTTAGTTAGCTTATACTAAGTAAATAAGCGCTCTAGCTGATCACACAACTGCGATAGATTCACATGATCGTGCTCTATGGTCAAATCTACATAACCATCGCCTTTAAAGGCTCTGTCTAGCTCTATAAGCACATGTGTTTTATGTGCCTCTGGTACAAACGATAATTCAATCTCCTGAATGCCAAATAAGCTGCGGCTATTAGGCTTATACTCAAGTTCTTGGTAACACCCAGATAATGACTGAAAAGTTGAAGCCCGTAAGTGGCCTTTTTCTACGTCAGCTTTCATTAAACTAAAACCTAACTTTTCCATCGCTTGCATACACGTTTTAACCGCTTCATTAGGGTAAATGTGTAAATGGTCTTTATCTGTTGGGTCAAGTGCTAAGTCTATATCTAGGCCTGTTTCTAGCCATACATGCGATTGATTATAACCTGCATTAATTTCTGTAATAGGTGTTTCAGAATGAAGACGTGCTTCAAAAGGGATGTTTTTAACTTCGCCTGGCTCAATTGTACCAATATCTGTAATTCGCCATTGCTCAATTACATGATTAGTAAAATAATCGCCATCATCACCCGCAACTTTAACACGAGTCATTAATAATAAATCTAAGCCTGCGATATCTTGGCTAACATCCCCTGCTGTGATAACTATTTGTGCGTTAAAAAGTTGACCTGGTTGTAGGTGTTCAGTTTCTAAAATAGTGTCTACTTTTGCAGCACCAATACCTACCGACGCTAAAATCTTTTTAAACATATCTCTCTCCTTAAGCTGAGCTGCTCTATTATTTGCTCCGGCTTAAACTTCTTCGTTATCGCATCTTAACCATATTTAAAAGCTAATGTCAGTGAAAAAATGTTATTTACATACTATTTACGATTAAATAAGTGTTTAATGCGCATTTTTCATACGCAGCAAGGCAAGTAATTGATTAGACGCGTTCATTTTTAGGTCTATTATATTTTCAATGGCATAAATTTTTCGTTACACTGCAATACCAAATGAAGTGATATTAAGAATTATGGAACTAATCTATTTTGCTGCCGCGTTTGTTTGTGGTTTTGCCGTTTATCAATTAAAACTACCTCCTCTTATTGGATTTTTATTAGCAGGCTTTGCTTTAAATTTATCGGGTTATAAAAGTACAGAGTTGCTCGATACAATTGCAGCCCTTGGCGTTACCCTTCTTCTTTTTAGTATTGGCTTGAAACTTAAAGTTAACAGTTTAATTAAACCTCAAGTTTGGGCACCTGCAACATTGCATATCATTTTTAGCAGTGCGTTATTTAGTGGTTTTATGCTGTTACTTGGCGTATTCGCTATTCCACTATTTGTTGATTTAAGTTGGCAAAGTGCTTTATTAGTTGGGTTTGCGCTTAGCTTTTCAAGTACTGTATTTGCAGTAAAAGTGCTTGAAGAACGCGGAGAAATGGCAAGCTTACACGGTAAAATAGCCATTGGTATATTGGTAATGCAAGATATCTTTGCTGTTATCTTTTTAGCTATTAGCACCGGCAAAGTCCCAAATTTATGGGCAATTGCACTAATAATTGCTTTGCCTTTATTACGACCTGTAATGTATGGCGTATTGAACCGATCTAAACATGGTGAACTATTACCATTGTTTGGTTTTTTCTTTGCTCTAGTTGCTGGTTATCATGCATTTGAATTTGCAGGCCTAAAAGGCGATTTAGGTGCACTAATAATAGGAATGATGTTTGCCCCTCACAAAAAAGCAGGCGAGCTATCAAAATCCCTGCTTAATTTAAAGGACATATTGCTAGTTGGCTTCTTCTTAAGTATTGGTTTGAGCGCAGAGCTAACCACTAACTCCTTGATTGTTGCTATTATACTTATTTTAGTATTACCCGTTAAAATAGCGCTTTATTATGTGTTCACTAATATATTTAAACTACGCGCGCGTACATCATTACTTACTGCTTTTAGCTTATCTAACTACAGTGAGTTTGGTTTAATTGTATGTGCAGTGGCTGCAACTACAGGCATGATCACCTCTGAATGGCTAGCTGTAATGGCAATTGCTGTTTCTATTACCTTTATAATTGCCTCCCCATTAAATAAACGTTCAAACGAGTTGTACGTCAAAATTGAGCACTGGTTATTAAAGTTCGAAAGCAAAACTCGTTTAGCTGAAGAGCTACCTGTTAACCTTAACGATACTAGAATAGTCATTTTTGGTATGGGACGTATTGGTACTGGTGCTTATGAGACTATCAACGCGACTCACCCAAATGTTGTTGCAGGTATAGATATAAAACCTGAGGTGGTAGATAAGCACGTTAACAGAGGCCGCAACGTCTTAATTGCTGATGCAACCGACCCTGACTTTTGGCAACGAGTAAATCACTCACAAGTAGAAATGGTTATGCTTGCGATGCCAAAGCATATGCAAAATATCTTTGCCTTAGAGCAACTACAAGCCTCTGGTTATAAAGGCCAAGTAACAGCTATTGCAAACTACCCTGATCAACAAAAAGAACTAGAAGAAATGGGTGTTCATTCTACTTATAACTTTTACCTAGAAGCCGGTAGTGGTTTTGCAGAGCACGTTAAACAAGAGCTATTTAACGAATAATTACTTTTTATAACGTCTATAAATAACAAGGCCTTAATCCATTAAGGCTTTGTTATTAGTTTTTAAATAAAAAGCAATTCTATTTACATTCCTTTACAAGCCAATTCACCACAACAATGAAAAACAGGTAGACTAACTGTGTTGGTTAAATAAGAACCCATGTTCTAATAATAACTTAATTAGATCCCAGCTAATTAAAGTTCAACTAGGTTTATATCAATCAACATAAAATTATTAAATCAGAGGGCCTACTCCCTCGCAAAATAGGCTGTTTCTTGCCCGTCACAGCCTATTTTATATCTCTAAAATCCCTTACACTTACGCATACTTTAAATACATAAGTAGTTTTTATGGATCCAAAACAACTAAAAATAGCGATAAATACTACAATGCCGTTTGGAAAATATGCAGGACGGCCATTGTTGTTACTCCCAGAGCCTTATTTAGTCTGGTTTAATCAGCAAGGGTTTCCTGACTCAAAACTAGGTAGTCAACTTGCGATGATGTATGAGGTAAAACTAAATGGCCTTGAGCAAATGTTAATGCCATTACTTGAAAAAAATAAAAATAGTTGAGAACTTTTTTAAGCACCTGCGGTCTATTATATTGCTACTTGTTGATTTTGGTTTTTAACCGCAAAAAAAGCGCCTTTAGGCGCTTTTTTTATGTCTTAAATTTGAGGGGTAAATATACAATAAATTTAGCACCACCTAAGCTTGAGCTTTCTGCTTTACACTCTCCTTGGTGCCACGACACAATTTTAGCAACTATAGCGAGTCCTAAACCAAAACCACCGGTATCCTTGCCTCTACTTTTATCTAGTCGAGTAAAAGGTTTAAATACATTTTCTCGCTCAGCGGGAGCTATCCCCTCCCCATCATCTTCAACAATCAATACGATGTATTTTGTCTCTTGTAGCAATGTAATTTTGACTTGTTTATGGGTATATTTGAGCGCATTGCCAATTAAATTTTGAAATACTCGCGCCATAAAGTGACTATCACAGTAATAATTTAAATGCTCAGGGAGGTTTACGGAGAGCGTTGTTCGGGCTTCAAAGTTTAGCTTTTCAACAGTTGTTTTTACCAGCCCAGCTAAGTCACAGTTTATTGGCTGTAAACTAGGTTGTTGAGAGTCTAATCGCGCGTATTCGAGCATTTCAGAAACTAGTGACTCAAGCTCGCTAATGTCTGTTTGCATGTTTATTAAGTATTTCTCACCTTTTTCGTCAAGCATTTGTTCTTGCAGCATTACAATTGCAAACTTTAAACGTGCTAGTGGTGTTCTAAACTCATGCGACACCGATGAGGTAAGTTCTTGCTGCGCACTAAGTAAAAACTCAATACGTTGCTGCATTACCTTTAATGTATCAGTAATAGGTAAAAAGAAAGACTTAGAAGAGTCATTTAGTTGAAAGTCTTGCAAACCCTCTACCGCTTCACACGCTTTACGTAGCTTTGCAAAGTCGCGCCATAGTAAAAAGCTCCACAGCCCAACAGGTATACCTACAATAATAAGTAGTAATAAATACGGCCAAACAGAAGATGATTCCTGCGTTAATACACCTACCGGTCCTACTTGAAGTAATGAATCATTACCGAGATCTACATACCAAACAATGCGTTGTTGCTTATCGTATAAGTATAAGTAGTGGTTTTGGTTGAGCTGCGATTGTTGTTTTTGAGGGAGTATTAAATCACGTCGTTCAATCACTTTACTTTCAAAGTTGTGCTTTAATTTTTTAAGACCATTTGGAGTTTGTGAGAGCAACCAGAGTGATTGCCCAAACTCATCATCTAAGAAGACCTGTTGTTGCGACTCTTCGTAAGGCCACAATTGCTCTATAACACCGCTTACTACAAACAAAGAAACGATGATATATAAATATAAGCTGGTAAACAGTTTTCCCATTAAAGCCGACTAACCTTAAATAGTTCTAAAGATCCCATGCATCAGAAACAAATAAGTAGCCTTGTCCCCATACAGTTTTTATACGATACGGCTTATCGCTGTTGTCGCCTAATTTTTTACGAATTCGTGATACGCGTACATCCACAGTTCTATCAAGTCCATCGTATTGGCGACCAATCATATGCTGGTGCACATGTTCTCGACTTAGTACTTCACCCGCATTTGACGCTAATAGCCATAGTAACTCAAACTCGTGCGAAGTTAATACAATCTCCGAATCACTTAGTTTTACAATACGACTTGTTTTATCAATGACTAAATCACCAAACTGGAGCTCTTCGCTTGATTTTACCATGGGTTGTCCACGACGCAGTAATGCATTAATTCGCGCTAGTAATACACGTGGCTCTGCTGGTTTTATTACATAATCATCAGCGCCAAGCTCTAAGCCAAGTACTTGGTCGAAATCTTCACCTTTAGCAGTCAACATTAAAATTGGTAGAGTAAATTTATCTCTTACTTGGCGGCAAACGCTAAAGCCATCTTTACCTGGCAGCATAACGTCTAAAATCATTAAATCGGGTGTATTGTTTTCTAAGTAATTAAACACTTCGTCACCACGGTCTAATACTTCGACTTCAAGGCCATTATGTTCAAGGTAATCTTTTGTTAGTTGTTGTAAACCGAGATCATCTTCAACAAGTAAAATTTTTGGCATTAGTTGCTCCTAAATTAAAAAAAGCTCCACGGAGAGCGAAGCCTACGCCTATTTTTTTTAGCATGGGCGCTTTGTACTTCAACCTGTGTTTTTGCTATTAACACACCCGTATGAGGATTGATTAAGGAGTATATGGTCTCCACCTGAACACGCGCTTTATAATTAAATTGCCCAGAAAGTTGTTGCTCCCAGCATTGAAGCCGTTGCTCTTGCTGATACAAACAGACATCACTGTAGGTGTTTAATTGCCATTTAAATTGTAAATCAAGATCGCAAAAACCCTGCTGTTCAGAGACAACGCAGACTTTTGGAGAAACGCTAAAAAAAGGGGTTTGTGCCACACTAAAACCACTAAAAAAAGTGGTAATAAAGACAACTAATATTAAATACTTCATATTAAAAAGTACGATCGAATCCTATAAATGCAGTCATTGAATAAGTACGTTCGAAGAGCGGACTGCCATCCATAGCCGAATAGTCGTAATATGCTACATGAAAACGAAGAGAGTCAGCCTTACTCAGAGGCCAACGGGCATCGATTTTAGCATAAGGTTGCCAACTACTACCAACGTCTATTTTGCCAAATTGAGTTTCACCCTCATTAAGTCCATAAAAATAGCTATTTAGTTCCGCAGATTTATAGTTTATTCCAAGTGTTGGCTTTATTTTGAGCTTTCCTATCACAGTATGATACTGCCACTGTAATGCTGCGCGTACACCTCGATAAACATCGGTTATATCATGCAGAGCCTGAACCGAAAAAACATGGTCTTCATTTACATAGTGATATGCAATACCCGCATCCAGTGCAATTTGCCGTTTATGTAAATTATCAATATCAACATAGCGAGAGGACGAGGCTTCATCTTGCATTACGAACTGATTGTTGAGAGCACTGCTTTGTAGTGTAAATACATTTTTAGGGTGCCAGTCTATAAAAAAGCGAGACTCAGAGTTGAGTTCACCAACTAGATTAAAGTGATGCTTAGGGGTTTGCAAAAATGAATAACCAAGACGGCCATTATCAAAAAACCATTGCTCTGCATAAAACGCAACTTGAGGAATAAGCACGAGCGGAATATTATCTCCACCATGCAAAGGGTTGGTTATAACTCCAGCCCCCACGCTTAAACTCAAATGCAGACGATCGGTTGTTATATCTTGCTCTGTATAATCGTCAGCATGCTTGCTTGCCTGTGTTGCTTGCACCGAAAGGCAAATAAACAAAGTGCTAAAACATAGAGCTGTTAATAATGAGAAGGCATACCGCATCAGCGTAAATCAAAGTATCAAAATAAGTGAGTTCCCCATACTAGCAAGGTCTTTTTAAACTAGCTCTAGCTGGTTACAATTATTCACAATTTGTATACAAAAATGTTAACTTTATGCTTTTCGGACTATTTATCTTTCAAGGTAGTTGTGTCTAAGGATTGTACTTTGAGTTGCTTGTGTAGTTTTTGACTAATAGTACTTTAAGATACTTTGAAAATGAGGCACAACGTAGCAAATGCAATTATTCAAATAAAAAATTACTAAGAGCTAACTCGCTACAGCTCTATTGGGTTTTACCTGCTTGTTTACCAAAACTGAAGTTGGATTAAATCGCCCTAAATTGAGCGGCTTTAACCCAAATAAATCAAAAACCTCTGGTACTTATTAAATATCAGGGGCTATTTCTATACGATTTCGTCCATGTGTTTTGGCAATGTATAAGGCTCTATCTGCACGCTCAACTAAAACAGAACTATTTGTAAATGGTCGTAAAATTGCTAAGCCAAAACTTGCTGAAATAGCACGTTTTGCAGTTACATCATGCTTTTTACGAATCGCCAATTTTGCTATTGCTAAACGAATACAATCTGCAAATGCTATTATATCGTTAATAGTGTCAAAGTAGGCTGTTATGCAAAACTCCTCGCCACCATATCTATACACATTTGCAGCTTCAGTTGTATTTTCTCTCACTTTTTTAGCAACTAGCCTAAGCACTTCATCACCCTTTTGATGGCCAAAATCATCGTTAAAGCGCTTAAAATGATCAATATCAAACATAATGAGTACGGCAAGAGAGTCTTCTTGCGCTTGCTCTGAGTATTCGAGGCAAAAGTTTACAATATCAGAATCAAACTTACCTCGATTATAAAAACCCGTAAGCGTGTCGGTATCGGCTGCTTCCTTTGAAATATTGAGTGCTTCTTTTAAATCTTTTATTTCATTGTAGGCAACGGCTAATTTAGTCTGAAACTCCCGAGCATAATCTTGCATTGCAATAGAATCGTCGGTTAAACGCTCAACACAACCTAGTATCTCATTGTAAGAGTTTACATCAACAAGCATATTTAATTCATTTTGTGAGTCAACTAAACTCGTCGTAAAGCTTTTAGAGTGATCAAGCGTTGTGCTTATATCTTGCTGAACTTGCTCCATAGTTGTATGAAATTTTTCAGTCATTTCTTGAAAAAAAACGAGATCGTCTTGCGTTAAATGTTTATCAAAAATTTCTTTTGCTTTGTCTTGTGAACATGTTTGTTGCAGAGCAATAACATGGTCTAACTCAGCATTTAATGAAGGTTTGTTTCCTTGAATATAACAGTACCAAATTGCATAGTTGATGGGTGTAACCGGCATTCGGTATTTTACCATCAAAGGAATCGCCTTTTTTAGGCATTGAGCAGAATGAGCAAGTGATACGGCGTGGTTCATAAATAAACTCTCAAGCGTCATTGTTTTTATTATTAGCGCTCAATGTTAAGTAATAGTAAACTTATACGCAACCTATATTCATACTATTTAACTAACTTGCTTATTCTCTGCGCGCATTAAATCGCTTTTGCATCTAAAGTTTGCGCAATATTCCACAAAGCACTGATTGCAGGGTCATTTAACTCTTTCCTTAATACTGCCAAACCAATATCAAACCCATCAGGCGCTTGCATTTTTGGTGTTAGTATTTGTACTTTATCTTGCAGCGGGCTGTTATCTAGCACTATTTTAGGGACCATTGCGACACCTAATCCTAAGCTCACCATAGATACCATTGCTTCGTGCCCAGCAACTTGTGCGTAAATTTTCCCGTGAATATTATTTTTGCGCCACCAGTGTTCTAACCTTTGGCGAGAAAAACCTTGTTCTGGCACTATAAATTCTAAATCAGACCAATTAATGTCATCACCATTCTGCGTTAGTTTTTGTGTGATCGGGCATTGAATTTTTGGTCCAATTAATAAAAGTGGAGAATGCCCTATATCTACAAAAGCAATTTGCGCCGGTAACTTATTTGGCTTAGCTGCAATAGCCATTAATTCATGCCCATCTAACACACGGTTTATAGCAAGTGCAGGGTCGCCTGTATTTAATGTTATTTCTATATACTGATGCTGCGCACGAAGCTGCTCTAATATTTGATGTAAAAAACTATAAGATGCAGTAACCGAGCAATAGATACTTACTTTGCCGTAAATATGTTGTTGTGGGTCTTTCACATTCGTTTTAAAACGCTGCCAATTAGCAAGCGTTGCTGTGGCGTAATCAATAAACGACTCACCCTCACGCGTTAATTTAACACTGCGGTTATCGCGTACAAATAATGCAACACCTACCTCTTCTTCTAAGTGTTTTATATTGCGGCTCAAAGTGGGTGCGCTTATATGACAAAGCTCGCTTGCGCGTCCAAAATGAAGTGTTTTAGCCAGTGCTAAAAAGTAGTTTAAATGTTTATGATCCATGCCAAACCCAGTATTTCATATTATGAAACACTTTAATTCAAATATATCATTTTACGCAAGCAACGATTTTACATATGGTGTTTGTAAGCGCAACAAACCTTGCGCATCTAACAAACATGACTTTATAGGACACTAACAATGGCGAATTATTTCAATACCTTACCTTTACGCGAACAATTAGCGCAATTAGCGCAATGTGAATTTATGGACGCAGGCGAATTTGCCGATGGCGTTGACGCACTTAAAGGTAAAAAACTAGTTATTGTAGGCTGTGGCGCACAAGGTTTAAACCAAGGCTTAAACTTACGTGACTCTGGTTTAGATGTTTCTTACACATTACGTGCTTCAGCTATTTCTGAGCGTCGCCAATCATTTTTAAATGCGTCTGAAAACGGCTTTACTGTTGGTACTTATGAAGAATTAATACCTACCGCTGACGTAGTACTTAACTTAACGCCAGATAAACAACATACCGCTGTAGTAAGTGCAATTATGCCACTTATGAAAAAAGACTCTACACTTGCTTACTCTCATGGTTTTAATATTGTTGAAGAAGGCATGCAAGTACGTGAAGACATTACTGTAATCATGGTTGCGCCTAAGTGTCCTGGTTCTGAAGTACGTGAAGAATACAAACGCGGTTTTGGTGTACCAACTCTGATCGCAGTTCACCCAGAAAATGACCCTCAAGGTCTTGGTTTAGCACAAGCTAAAGCGTATGCAGCGGGTACTGGCGGACATCGCGCAGGTGTACTTAAATCATCATTTATTGCTGAGGTTAAGTCTGACCTAATGGGCGAGCAAACCATTTTATGTGGCATGTTACAAACTGGCTCTATTTTATGTTTTGATAAAATGATAGAAAAAGGCGTTGATGCGGGTTATGCATCAAAACTAATTCAATACGGCTGGGAAGTAATTACCGAAGCACTTAAGTACGGCGGCGTTACTAACATGCTTGACCGCCTTTCAAACCCAGCAAAAGTAAAAGCGTTTGAACTAAGTGAAGAGCTAAAACTAATTATGCGCCCGCTTTATAATAAGCATCAAGATGACATCATCGACGGCACTTTCTCACGCACTATGATGGAAGACTGGAATAACGATGACGTAAACTTACTTAAATGGCGCGCAGAAACAGCAGAAACTAACTTTGAAAAGACCCCTGCTGGCGATGTAGAAATCTCTGAACAAGAATTTTTTGATAACGGTATTTTAATGGTAGCAATGGTTAAAGCAGGTGTTGAACTTGCATTTGAAACCATGACAGCAGCAGGCATTATCGAAGAGTCAGCTTACTACGAGTCATTACACGAAACGCCATTAATCGCCAATACTATTGCGCGTAAAAAGCTTTTTGAAATGAACCGTACTATCTCTGATACTGCAGAATACGGCTGTTATTTATATAACCATGCATGTTTACCATTACTTGCTGATTTTATGAAAAACGTTGATACAGACATTATCGGTAAAGGTCTTGGCGAGCACAGTAACCAAGTTGATAACCAAACATTAATTCAAATTAACGCTGCATTGCGCGAACACCCAGTTGAGAAAGTAGGTGCTAAATTACGTGGCTACATGTCAGCAATGAAAAAGATTGTTTAACCCTAAACAATAAATGTTTCGCTTGTTAGAAACCAAGCCCGTATGCTTTTTGCATGTGGGCTTTTTTATGCCTGTTAATAAAACTTTAACCAATCTGGTATATCTTTGCCTATTCTGCTTAGCCAATATTTAGTTCCAAATAAATAATGTGCTAATATGTTTTTCTATTTAGTTGTAAAATTAATTAATATCATGACGATACAAAATCTTTCGATCACTCAAAAAATCACAGCTTTAGGTAGTGTTATTGCTATATGCGTAGCCGCACTGATTGGTTTGACTTCCCTACACAGCTCAGAGGATATTATTGAGCGACGTATGATTGAGTCAGAGCTCCCTAGTAAACTGCAAACAATCAGCAATCACATAGGCGGTGAAATCAACGAGTTACTCGGTGCTGCTCAGCAACTATCATCAAACGAATTTATTTTACAATGGGCTCAATCAAACAACCAAGACGATACATTACTATTAAAAGAATTAAATCGCGTTGCCCAGCAATACGATTTAGCCACAGCATCTTGGGCAAATAGAGACACTGCACAGTACTGGAACCAGAATGGGTTTTTGCGTGTGTTAAAAAACGATGCAGCCGATGGCTGGTTCTTTGCTTTTAAGCAATCAAAACAACCTTACTCTATCAGTATTTATCAAGAGTCAGCCAATGATGTGAAAATGTTTGTAAATCATCAGCAGGCTAATGGTACTGGTTTAGCAGGTCTTGCAAAAAGCATCACTGATATGCAAAAGCTATTACAGCAATTTAAAATTGAGCAAACAGGCTTTGTATTCATTGCAGATAAAAATGGTTTGATTCAGCTTCATAAAGATGCAAGTAAAGTAGCTAAAGCAAATATTGATGATTTGTATACTGCAAATATCCACAGCCAACTATTTAATAGTAATGGCTTTGCACTAGAAGAAATTAATTTAAATGGCGAACCGACACTTGTAGCTGCTATGCCTATTAAAAACACCGATTTATATGTTGTAGCTCAAGTGCCAAAAAGTGAAGTCTTCGCAAGCGTAAACACCCTGCAATGGCAAATATTTACTTTTACGGTAATTACAGCATTAGTTGCGAGTTTAATCAGTTATTTGCTTGCTCGCTCACTTTCATCTCCACTTTCTAAAATGGCTGAGTTATTTTCACGCCTAGGCTCAGGCGATGCAAATTTAGCGTACCGCTTACCAGAATCGAGCCAACCAGAGCTTAACAATCTAAGTAACGGCTTTAACCAGTTTATAAGTAAAATAGAAACAGCGATTACTCAAGTTGCCAGCGAAAGTCACGATATTAGAAAAAGCTCTGATCATGTATTTGAACAAGCAAAACGAAACTCTCAAGCAATAGACAACCAAAAAGAACAAACAATATCTGTCGCAGCAGCAATCAACGAAATGGGCGCTACAGTACAAGAAATAGCGCAAAGCGCAGCAAATACAGCTAAGTTAACCGATAACAGCCGCGAAAACACCATTCAAAGTCACAAACAAGTACTCCAAAGCCAAGCAACTATATCAGCCCTTGCCAGCGATATTGATGGCATAACAGAGCAAGTTACTTTGCTTTCTAAAAAAACGGTTGATATTGCAAGTATTGTTGACTCAATTAGAGGCATATCGGATCAAACTAATCTACTTGCTTTAAATGCTGCAATTGAATCTGCTCGCGCAGGTGAACACGGACGCGGCTTTGCTGTTGTTGCTGATGAAGTACGTGCACTGGCAAACCGTACATCGCAATCAACCACCGAAATTCAATCTATGATTGAAGAGCTTACAAAAATATCTGATGATGTAGTTAATGATATTAGCCAATCGAAAGATAAAGCTCAGCAAAGCGTTGGTGCAATGCAAAGCTCTGTTGAATTACTTGATACGATAACCGAAACAGCAAATCAAATAAACGATATGGCTACGCTTATAGCGACTGCAACTGAGCAGCAAAGTAATGTGGTTGCCGATGTAAGTCGTAATATTGAGCAAATTAGCGAAATTAGCGATAAAGCAATGAGCGAACAAATCAATACAGAGCAAGCGATTCGCGACTTAGCCAACAGTGCACAAACACTTGATGCGCTTGTAGCTACCTTTGAAAAGCATCGCTAAGCGACTCTAATATTACACGCCAGCTATGAGCATAAGCTATATTCGAAGATAGTTTTTGCTCATAACGAATATGCTTAATTTACACAAACTAAGTACTTTTGCTATCGCCAGTATTAAATGCTGAAACGTACGCTTCCTTTTTAGCTCTAGGGAGCTTTTTTAATTGATACTCAAGCTTACTTGCTTCACTTTTATTACCTACTTGTTGTTGATGGATAAGTAAAAGAGGCCCTTTTCCTCTAAGGTTTTTAGCCCCTTTACCAGCTTGATGAGTTGCAAAGCGTTTTTCAACATTAGTCGTGATCCCTGTGTACCAATGACCAAATCGTGTTTCAACTATATATAAAAACCAAGTAGACTCAGTTTTTAAAATATTCGTTTCAATATGCTGTAAACTTTTTTCATTATCAGTGGTCAAAACATTACCTTAACGCCCTTAACATAAAACAATTGCTTAAAAGGGTTTTACCTTCAGTGACTAATCGGTATCATGCAGATTATAAAAAATAAGGATCACAACTAACAATGCAGTCGTTAAAAACTTTTTCTCTTTGGCTTATCGTCGCTTTAACACTTAGCTCAGCAGCAGGTTGCTCTAGCTGGGTATACCGAATTAACATTCCACAAGGCAACTTTTTAGAGCAATCGGATGTTGAAAAACTTCGTGTAAATATGACCCGAGAGCAAGTTGTTTATGTATTAGGTAGACCTATTGCCGAGGACGCCTTTGATAACAATACTTGGCGCTATATTTACAGCTTTAATAAAGGCCGTAAAAACGAACAAAATAAAGAGTTAGTAATTAACTTTGAAAATGAAAAGTTAGTTTCAATCTCAGGTGATTATGACCAACCTGAAAACTTTACTACACCGCTAGAGCAATAAACGTCTCAGGTAGTAAAAAAGGTGAGCATGGCTCACCTTTTTTATTGGTTTACTTAAAAAGCTTTTACCATTTTAAAAGACGTTAGCGTGTGATTTAATCTGTTAAATTGTTCGAAGTTTATGCCGATTGGTATTACTTCTCGAGTGGGCGACCACCCGTTATTTTATTTGCACGCCCCTCTTCTTTTGCTTTTTCTGCACGTTTTCTGCGGGCATCTTTAGGATCTGCAATTAGTGGACGGTATATTTCTATACGGTCACCGTCTTTTAATTCATAGTTAGCTTTTACAGTTCGATTCCACACACCTAACGTTAGCGATGTGGCATCTATTTCTGGGCACTTTTCTATAATACCTGACTGAATAACAGCTTGCTCGACTGTAGTCCCTTGTGGCACTTCAATTGATAAACACGTGGCCGTGGTCGGTAATGCAAAGACCACTTCAACATTAATCATACTCGCGCTCCATAAACCTGTTTTGCACGTTGAGTAAATGCACTCACCATATTTTTTGCTACATCGTTAAAAATCTTTCCAAAGGCAAGCTCTATTAACTTACTTGAAAATTCAAACTCTAGGTGCAAATGAACCTTACATGCTTTGGCGTCAAGCTCTTGAAAATGCCAGCGCCCTTTTAACGTCTTAAACGGACCATCAACAAGGCGCAGTAACACGGTTTGTTCATCAACAAAGGTGTTTTCGGTGGTAAACCACTTTTTTATACCCGCCTTAGATATTTCTAAACTCGCGGTCATGTTATTATCGTGCTGTGAAACAATTTTTGAGTCTGAGCAATTTGGTAAAAACTGTGAATAAGCTTCTACATCATTAACTAGATCAAACATCTCTTTAGTGCTGTACATAACCAGCGCACTTTTTTCTATTTGTGGCATACTCACTCCCAACTGTGTGGGCGAATTTTAGCAAGCTTTGCGCGTTTCCCCAAATTTTCATGCGGCTTAAATTAAAGCTAAATTTTTAAAAGCATTATTAAAAAAATCGATGTAAAACATCTCACATTACGTATATTATAGGGCACTATGGCTAAGAAAAATTCATCAAAATCGACAAGTAATACCATCGCGCTAAACAAAAAAGCGCGACATGAGTATTTTTTACACGATAAGTTTGAAGCGGGTGTTGAACTACAAGGCTGGGAAGTTAAAAGTATCCGAGCTGGTAAAGTAAATATCACAGAAACTTATATTCATCTTAAAAATGGCGAAGCATTTTTACTTGGCAGTCAAATTCAGCCACTTATAAGTGCATCGACCCACGTAATTTGCGACCCGCTACGTTATCGTAAATTGCTATTAAGCAGACGCGAACTTGACCGTTTATTCGGTGCTACAGAGCGCGATGGCTATTCTTTAATAGCTACAGCGATGTACTGGAAAAACTGCTGGGTAAAACTTGAGTTTCATTTGGCAAAAGGTAAGAAATTACACGACAAACGCGAAGACGGTAAAGATAAAGACTGGTCGCGTGAAAAAGAACGCTTAATGAAGCATAAAGCATAAATAAAAACGCCTAATTTATTAGGCGTTTTTAATTTCACCTATATAAAAGCTCAAATAATACCAATTCTCTTAATTAAATAATCTACTTTGAAATAAGAAAATCGTGTCGATAACAAGACAAAACTTGTTATACCAATCTGCTTATATATGGGGTCTATTTAACGTTAAGAAAATTACGCTAGAACTAGGCAAAAATTTTTATATCTAGTTGTTCTAAATAAAAAATTTTTAACGACGCTATAGTGCAATTTAATTCGTTAAATTGATCAAAGATTTATGCAGGTTGGTATTACTTAGCCATTATCAGCAATTACTCCTGCATTACCCCGCCTCCTGTATCTAGCAGTCGTAAATCAGAAAATTTCAATGCCTTTAGCATCAACTTTAACCCCTCAAATTGATTAAGTATTACTGCGAATTGGTATTACATAATTGAATAAATTAAAAGCAGAAAAACAAACATAAGTTTTAATTTATAGAAATAAATTATTACAAATTATTTTAATCATTAGCTATTCCACACATGACTTCATCTAGCTATATAACAATTATTAACCCTATGTCCTATTCACGCTTAGTTTCACCTAGAAAACAAAGTATAAATAAGGTCATAAAACCCACAAAAAAGCATTGAAACTAATACTTAAATCACAAATCAAGCTAATTGCTAACACTTAAGTTACATGATATTAATACCCGCGCTTGTTAAGCAAATAATTTTATAATATATCAACAAGGACTTAAGGATGAAGCAATCAACTGCATTTACACCAAGCATTATTGTGGGCGCAACACTCGCATTATCAGCAGGTTTTACAACAACAGCCTACGCAGCAGAAGAAGCTAAAAAAGTAGAGCGAATTCAGGTTACTGGTTCTCGTATTAAGCGAACTGATATTGAAGGGCCTTCTCCGGTACAATCAATCGGTAGAGCTGAAATCGAAAACATGGGTTACGATAATTTACAGCAACTTCTAGAAAGAATGCCTGTAGCAGGTAGCGGTACTTTCTCTACTCGTGGTAACAACCAAGATTCAACCGCTAACGGTTCAGCTGCAGTAAGCTTACGTGGCTTAGGAGCCGATGCAACACTGGTATTAATTAATGGTCGCCGTGTATCAATTAGTGCCTTTGCTGAAGGTATCACCAACTCATTTGTAGATATTAACAGTATTCCAGTTTCTGCTATTGAGCGTATCGACATACTAAAAGATGGCGCTTCAGCTATCTATGGCTCAGATGCAGTAGCGGGTGTAGTTAACGTTATCTTAAAGAAAGATATTGATGGTGTTGAGATTAACCTAGGCTATGGCGGTACGGATGGTCCAAATTATGAAGAAACAACAGCAAGCCTAGTTTGGGGTACAACAAGCGAAAAAAGTAGTGCATCTGTTATTATCGATTACTTTAAAAACACATCTCTTTCTTCTGATGAAATGGGCAGCCTTGGCACTGCAAACCAAGCACCTTATGGTGGTGAAGATTTCCGTTCATCTCGTGGTTTCCCTGGCTACTTTTATGTGGATGGCGTTAAAACAATCGACCCTGCCTGTCCTGCTGAAAATGCAACTTCAAGTGGTAGCTGTTTATTTGATTACGGCCCATATGGATATGTTGCCCCAGCATCTGAGCGTGTAGGCGCTATTTCACAATTTGAATACCGCTTTGATAACGGCATTACTGGCTTTTTAGAAATGGCTGTTCAGCATAACAGCTCTGTCGCTGCAGGTGCACCAACACCACTTGATGAAGATGCAGGCCTTACGGTACCCGCTAACCACCCAAACAATCCATTTGGTGAAGACATTCAAATTGGTCGTTACCGTACAGTAGATGCAGGCGCTCGCCAATGGGACATTGAGTCAGACACCTTACGCTTTGTTGCAGGGTTAAAAGGCGAAATAAACGATTGGAGCTGGGAGACAGCGGTACAAAAAGGTCGCAGCAAATCACTACAAACAGGCGATCGTACACAAGGCTGGGTACGCACCGATTTCTTACAACAAGAAATTGATGCCGGTAACTATAATCCATTCGGTGGCACATATAACGACCCAGCTGTAATTGACAGAATCACAACTAGCTTAGTGCGTCGCGGTGAGTCTCATATGACCTCTTTTGACGCTAACATTACAGGTGAAGCGTTTAGTTTTGGTGGCGAAGCTGTAATGATGGCCGCCGGTATTGAGTACCGTGAAGAAGATGTAAATGATATCCCTGATGATCAATTTCAACGTGGCTTAATATTTGGTACTGAATCAGTATCAGCTTCTGCTGATCGTGAACAATACGCTGCATATGTTGAGTTCTCAATCCCACTTGCTGAAAACCTCGAACTACAATTAGCAGGTCGTTACGATGATTATAGCGACTTTGGTACAACAACAAATCCAAAAATAGCTCTGCGCTGGGCACCGACTGACGAAGTAACGGTTCGTGGTTCTTGGGCGCAAGGCTTTAGAGCGCCTTCGTTAGCGCAAATAGGCTTAGGTCCATCACAAAAAAGCCAATTTTTTGTTGATACACAGCGCTGTGAACAAACAGGATTAGATTGCCAAGCACTTGATTACAACATTGAGTTCTCTGGTAACCCTGATTTACAAGCAGAAGAGTCAGAATCATGGAACGTAGGCGTTATCTGGGCACCAACAGCTGAGTTTGGTTTAAGTGTTGATGTATGGAGTATTACTCAAGATAACAAAATCGATGAAGAAGAATTTGGTCCTATTTATGCTGCAGAATGTGGTAACCAAAATAGTACCGTATGTGTTCGTTTAGCCCCTACAGGCGGTGCAAGCTTAGGCACAATACAAAAAATACACAGCACATTTAAAAACTTATCATCGCAGGAAGTATCTGGTGTTGATGTTTCAGCAAACTATAACCACTCTCTTGATGACTTAGGTTTACTTAAATTTAATTTAGAGTGGGCATATCAAGATAAGTTTGAAAAAGATGGTCGTGATTACACTGGTGAATATGGCTACCCAGAGCATCGCTTTATTTTCTCAACCAACTGGGAAATTGGTGAGTTTAACACCAATGTAAATATCAGTTATGTAGGTGAATTTGAAGATACGCCTGATATCGACTTTGATGGTAATTTAGACTTTGATAGCAATACTTCACGTATGATTGACTCGCAAACGCTTGTTGATTTACAAACGTCGTACCGTATTACTGAGTCAGCTAAAATATCTTTAGGTGTTAATAACTTATTTGATGAAGAGCCACCATTTGCAATTGGTGATGGCGATGGCGATTTATACGGTTATGCATCAGCTGTGCATAACCCTCGTGGTCGCTACTTGTACACTAAAGTAAGCTTTTCTTTCTAAATAAAAGACACAAAAAAACCGCCAATTGGCGGTTTTTTTATTTAAAACTAAGGGCTAAATTATAGCTCGCCTTCGTTTTCAGATAAGAACTTAGCAACGCCTTCAGGGCTTGCGTCCATACCTTTTTTGCCTTCAGTCCAACCAGCAGGACATACTTCACCGTGTTCAGTGTGGAACGCTAGCGCGTCAACCATGCGAAGCATTTCGTCGATGTTACGACCTAGTGGTAAATCGTTCACTACTTGGTGACGTACATTGCCTTCTTCGTCGATTAAGAATGAACCACGAAATGCAACACCTGCTTCTGGATGCTCAACGTCATACGCTTTACAAATTTCGTGTTTAACATCTGCAACTAGTGCGTATTGAACTTTACCAATACCGCCGTCTGCAACAGCAGTGTTACGCCATGCGTTATGTGAGAATTGTGAATCGATAGAAACACCAATTACTTCTACGCCACGCTTTTGAAACTCTTCAAAACGCTTATCAAATGCAATAAGTTCAGAAGGACATACAAACGTGAAATCTAGTGGGTAAAAGAAGATAACTGCTTTTTTACCTTTAATTGTTTCATGAAGGTTATAGCTATCTACAATTTCACCGTTACCAAGAACAGCTGCAGCGGTAAAGTCTGGTGCCTGGCGGCCTACTAATACACCCATTTTATTCTCCAAATATTTTGAGTTTGTTTTCAATTGCTTTCGCAATGCTGGTACTTATATGGGCGCTAAAAATTAAAAACCAATAGCGCACACATATAATTAATTGGCATTCTAAAGTTATTCACTACAAAAGAACAATCGCATTTAACGATGTGAGCAATCGAAAATAACGAACACTTACAACTTGCACTAATCTGCTTGAATAATAGGTCTATTTTGAAGTGTAAATTGCGTTGTAATTAGATAGAACTTTTGACGTTACTGAAGAAAGCTTAATACATTAAATTGTTTAAAAATTCATATAATGCGGTATTAATTTTTACAGCTACAAAAAAACCTGCAAATGCAGGTTTCTCGTTTAAATTTAATCCATTATATCTGAGGGCATATCGCCTCGAATTTTTTGCCAAATCTCACCTGTTTGATGACCGTATTTACGCATCATCGAAATAGCACCATCGTGCTCTTTATTTTCTGCCAAGATTGTTAAATCTTTATAAAACTGACGAGCAAGTTCACGAGTTCCAGCATCAGAGAAGTAATGACAACCAATCTTTGAATAAAAGCCTCTAAAACCGTTGAGTATTAATACATAAATACGGTTATTACCCGCAACGGCTAATTCATGATGAACTTTGTAATCGTAGTCAGCAAATGCCTGCGCAGTATCTTCTAGCTCATGACTTTGTGATAAAATTTCAATTACACGTTCAGGATTTAACTTAATTGCAGCACGTGTATAAATAGCACTAATATTAGTACGTGCAGATAAAAGCTGATCTGTCAGCTCAGGCATCTTGTCTTCATCTAAGCGCGCTAGTGTTTCAAGAATATTTAAGCCAGACGTTTCCCAAAAGTTATTTACTTTTGTTGGTTTACCATGCTGAATTGTTAACCAACCATCACGTGCTAAACGCTGTAATACTTCTCTCAAGGTCGTTCTTGTTACACCAATTAACTCTGAAAGTTCTCGCTCGGCAGGTAGAATTGAACCTGGAGGGAAATCGCCGTTCCAAATAGATTCAACTATATATTCTTCAGCAAATCCTGCTGGGCTTTTCGCTTTAAAAATTCTCATCCAGTTCCCACTCGAATTAATCAACACTCATCGTTTTACACGAATAACTGACTGATTGTACCAGACGAAGCATAACTAACAAGTAAAGTCAGGTATATTAATAAGCAAATGAGTAGAAATTAAAGATTAATAAATAATAAAATTTAGGTTTTTCTAATATAGCTACAATGTATAAATATACAGAGCAATATTCATTGTAGGTACATTGTAATTATTGGTATTTTTTATTTACACCATACCTAGCTTAATCAACTTAAAACACATAAGTACATTAAAAAGGAACACCTATGCAACAGAGCGTTCTAACCGCAACTTTAAAGAATTGATTAGGCAATGTACCATGTAGTATAAGTAAGCGATATAACTAAGCTTATGTATCAATGGGAACTAAGTAGAGCGTCATGTAGCCTCTGCTGAGGCTGCATTGAGTGGTCAATAATTTCATCTTATAAAAAGCGACTTCGGTAGCTTTTTTTTCCTTTTTGTTGCCGCATACATTATCCTAGGTCATAATCTAACGTCTTATTTAAACGCGGAATTTTTATGAACTGGCTTGCCCAATTACCCACCCAACGTACCCCGTGGCTTTTATTTACAGCTATCGTTTTTTTACTTGAAGTGACCGCCCTTTTCTTTCAATACCAAATGGGATTGGCGCCTTGCATAATGTGCATATATCAACGTACAGCCGTACTGGGTCTATTAGGCGCAGGAATCGTAGGTTCGACTAAACCACAGAGCAAAGCAGTTCGTATATTAGCGTATGTAATTTGGGGTGTATCGAGTGTTTGGGGATATTTAATTGCTCGCGAGCATATTGATATGCAAACCACCACAGACCCTTTTGCATTTAGCTGTGAGTTTGAACCAAACTTTCCGTCGTTTATGCCGTTACATGAATGGATACCTAGCTTTTTTCAGGCGACCGGGGATTGTGGAAATATAGATTGGCAGTTTGTTGGTTTGAGCATGCCTGCTTGGATGGAAATTATATTTGGGATTTTCTCACTAACACTATTTATTATAGTTATTGGCCGTTTATTAATTAAAAAGTCGATTTGATATGTTTACATTTTTTTCAAGCCAATTAGATGAGCTTAAACATCTAAAAGTACGCAAGCGCCAAGACGTAATAGCACTTTCTTTAAGTATGTTATCGCCAACTGATAAAGTGTTACTGCGTATTATTAAATTAATATTACTAAGTCCACTATTTTTAATATTCACGGTATTTAAAGGTTGGATATTAATCCCGTTTTTGATACTCGGCGGACTTTGCTACCCACTTTTAACAACACCTATTGAAATCAACTTTGCTAAAAAACACTTAAGCGATGCATTAAAACAATTTAATCAGGGCGCATAGCGCCCTGATTGTTATCTACTGCTATTAAAGTGAAATTTTCCCCTCTAATTTGGCTAATAGTTTTTTACCAATTCCTTTAACTTGCGATAAATCACTAACGCTTTTAAATTCGCCGTTTTCTTCACGGTAATCCACAATTGCCTGCGCTTTTTTCTTACCTATACCCGGTAGCTTAGCAAGCATATCTGCATCAGCATTATTTATACTAATTGTCTCAACTTGAGGCATTTGCTTAGTTACTTCCGATAATTGTGCATATACGGTAGTTGCAGGTAGTAAGCATAATAAGCTTATTATGAATAAATTTTTTAACGTTTTCATCAAACTTGTCCCTATTCTTCTTTTCTTAATTTTGAATGTTGCTCAGGAAAACCAAAAAGTAAGGAACTGAAAAGCTCATCATTTAAAGTGTACCTAAACGCATTATCACTATGATCCGAAATCCTGAAAATGCAGCTGGTACAACAAGTGATTGCTTAACTAAAGTAAAGTTACCGTTTTTTGTCAAATTTAAGACACCTAAAAATTAATACTTCGCGCTTGCAAATTTACGCCCAAACCATTACTGTACATAAAAACAGTAATCTAATGGTTTTTACAAACCACGGTGCCAAGCAATTTTGCAGGAGAAATCATGGCTGTTGTTGTTAAATATGTTGTAGAACGAAACGGAGTCGAGCGTATGACGTTTACTACCAAAAAAGAAGCTGATGCTTATGACAAGATGCTCGATATAGCAGAATCACTTGAGCTAATGCTAGAAAAGGTAGACGTACCGCTTAGTGAGCAACAAATTGAATCACTTGCTTTAGAAATAGCGAAAAGCAAAGATGACTTTATGACCATATTAAAGGGCGGCAAAGATCCAGTTGTTACCAAAGCGCCAGCAAAAAGTAAAAAGTCAGATAACGTTGCATCAATTGAAGATAACAACGATAAAAAAGCAAGTTAACTCGTAGATTGCCCTCTCCTCGGACGGGACAAACTAAATAAAAAAGGGAGCAACTTAGTTGCTCCCTTTTTTATTATACCAATTCGCTTAATTAAGTGATCTATTTTGAGGATGGAAAAACGTGTTGATAGCTAGGCAAAAAATTTGATATTTAGTTGTTCTAAATGATAATTTTTTAACGCCGGTAGCAACACGTTTAGCACCGCAAAATGATTAAGTATTATCGCGGATTGGTATTACTTACTACTCATTTTAAAATGAATAGTAATTGCTATTTAAAGCTCTTTTTCTACTTCATCAAATAAAGCAGTGATGTTTTGCTCTGGCTCTTTTGTTACTAAGCTAACAACAACAATTGCGATACTCGCTAAAATAAAGCCAGGTACTATTTCATACATAAAGCTACTTAAACTTTCACCATTAATAGTAAACGGACCATAAATCCAAACAAGCACTGTAAACGCACCTACTAACATACCAGATAAGGCGCCAGCAAAATTCATACGTTTCCAATAAAGGCTAAACAATACAAGTGGTCCAAAAGCAGCACCAAAGCCCGCCCATGCATTACTTACTAGGTCTAAAATAGAGCTATCTCTATCGTACGCTAAATAAATTGCAAACAGGGCAACAAATGCAACGCTAATTCGACCAACAGTAACTAATTCAAAGTCGCTAGCATCTTTACGTAAAAATGTTTTATATAAATCTTCAGTCAATGAACTTGAGCTTACTAGCAATTGCGATGAGATAGTACTCATGATAGCAGCCAAAATTGCAGCTAGTAAAAAGCCAGCAATAAGTGGGTGGAACAATAACTCAGAAAGAATTAGGAAAATCGTTTCAGGATCTTCAACTACAATATTATTTTCATAAGTATAAGCAGCACCAAATATACCAGTACCAACAGCACCAAGGGCAGCAACAATCATCCATGTCATACCAATACGGCGAGCTTTAGGCATATCCTTAACACTACGTACCGACATAAAACGAACGATGATATGTGGTTGACCAAAATAACCTAAACCCCATGCCATTGCAGAAATAATACCTAATGCAGAGCCTGCTCCAATCCAGTTAAGCATATCTGGATTTACACTATGTAAAGTAGATTCCAGAGGTTGTTCAAGTAAAGAGTATGCAACAGTAGGCACTAGAATCAGTGCGATGAACATAATACAACCTTGCACGAAATCAGTTAAGCTAACCGCTAAAAAACCACCAAACAAAGTGTATAAAACAACGACACCCGTTGTAATGTATAAACCCACTTCATAACTTAGACCAAATGAGCTTTCAAACAATTTTCCGCCGGCTACAACACCAGATGACGTGTAAAGAGTAAAGAAGACTATAATCACAACAGCTGATACAACACGTAATAAGTTTGACTTATCATTGAAGCGATTTGAGAAGTAATCTGGGATTGTTATAGAGTCATTTGCTTTTTCAGTGTACACACGTAATCTAGGTGCAACTAACAGGTAATTTAACCAAGCACCAATCACCAAACCAATTGCTATCCATGTACTACTAAAACCAGTAACAAACATCGCACCAGGTAGGCCCATTAAAATCCAGCCACTCATGTCAGATGCACCTGCAGATAGTGCAGCAACACTTGGTGATAGATTTCGTCCACCTAACATGTAACCTGATACATCGCCAGTAGATTGCTTATATGCATATAGTCCGATACCTAACATTACAACAAAATATAATGCTAGTGAAATAATCATTCCTGTTTCCAAATTAGCCTCCGCATAATTATTAATAACAGGCTCTTGATCCGAATATTGACTCTTAAAATATTATAATAAAGACACTATTAGGATAAAAACCATTCTCGCTGACTATATCATGCCTAACAATAAAATCTCCAACTTGTTGCTTCCAGCTGATACAAAAATACTCATGTTGAATAATTTTAAAGCGAATTAGTAAAATATAATAAATTAAATAGAAGAAACACCTTAATTTATAATGATAATTTATTAATCATGCAAATATACGTAATGCTATTTTGAATCTTTTGCCATATATTATTACAATACCCAATTACATCACTCTTACGGAACTGTTTATGTATTTTTACGCTGCACGTCAACCGATTTTAGATAGAGATAAAAAACTTATCGGTTATGAGCTTTTATTTCGTGATGGCGTTGATAACGTATTTCCCGATATAGATGGTGACGAAGCAACAACACGACTTATAGAGGGTAGCCAGTTTAATTTTGGTTTAGAAGATTTAACTGACAATAAACCTGCCTATATAAACTTCACCCTAGAAACACTATCAAAGGGTTACCCTACACTACTAGGTAAAGACACTATAGTTGTAGAAATACTTGAGACTATCCAGCCTGGTAAGCGTTTATTAGCTATCGTTAAAGATTTAAAAGATAAAGGTTACACTATTGCTCTTGATGACTATATTCATCAACCTGTATGGCGTCATTTTTACCCATTTATTGATATTATTAAAATAGACTTTTTAGCATCCGATATAGATACAATAAAAACGGTTCTAAACGATTTAAAACCGCACTCACATATTAAGTTACTTGCCGAAAAAGTAGAAACCTATGAAATTTACCAACAAGCTTTAGAGCTTGGGTTTGATTATTTCCAAGGATTTTTCTTCTCAAAACCTGAAATGGTACAAAGTAAGGCTCTACCACCATCAGAAATGGCATTAGCTGAATTACTTTACGAAACATCAAGTGTTGATATGGATCTTAAGAAAATCACTGATGTGTTTGAACGTGATGTAAACCTATCTTATAAATTACTTAGGTATTCAAATTCTGCCGCATTTGCAAGACGCGCAGAAATAAGTACCATTAAGCAAGCTCTTATAGTGCTTGGCGCCAATGAAATTAAAAAGCTATTGTCACTACTGTTTGCAGCACAAGTATCAGCAGACAAACCTGTAGAGCTAATTAGGCTATCGCTTACGCGCGCTCGATTTGCTGAATTGCTCGCTATATCCCATGGGCAGTTTAAAGATACCGGCATGGCATTTTTAACCGGTATGATGTCGCTAATGGATGCTATTTTAGATGAGAGTATGGAAAGCGTCATGAAAAAGCTTCCACTTTCTAATGATATAAAAGCAGCGCTATTAAACGATGAAGGCTTGCTAGCAAAATATTTAAACTTAGTTAAATACTACGAACAAGCAAACTGGTCAGCTGCAAACGAGCTAACGGAAGAGCTAAATCTAGGTGAAAAAGTTCCCGATGCTTATCATGAAGCGCTAGCTTGGGTTAATGAACAAATGCAGTTAGTAGTGAACGAAAAATAAATATATAAACAGCAAATAAAAACGCCAGCATTTAGCTTAATGCAGATCGTTTAAGCTAATTGAACGATCTTTCAAAGGGCTCATAATAGGCTACAACAGAAGTTGTGGCCTATTTTTATGTCTGAATTTATTAAAGAATTACACCTTACGACTGAGTTTTGCCAAGATCGTGATATTGATTCGTTCACTAAGCACATTCCCCTTGAGTGGATTGAAGAAGCTGTTACCCAAACAGGAAGAGCCTCTGTACGCAAACGACGCTTCCCCGCCGAACAAGCCGCTTGGCTTGTGTTAGGAATTGGTTTATTAAGAAACCGCTCAATATCTGAAGTCTGTGACAAACTAGAGCTCGCTTTTCCTGACGCTAAAGGAGAGCTTCCACCATTGGCGACCAGCAGTATTATAAAAGGGAAAGAAAAGCTAGGCGCAGCGCCTATGAAACACCTTTTTAAACATACAGCAACGCAGTGGGAGCAGTCGCAAACTTTTGATGACGTGTGTGGTTTAAAGCTGCTAAGCGTTGACGGTACACAATTTAAAACCCAAGATACGCCGAGTAACCGTCATTTTGGCTATGCTCAATCGACAACGAACTTCCCCTCAGTACTTGCTGTAACCTTGATGTCGACAAGAACGCATTTAATATCCGATGCAGCGTTTGGCCCCATTACTCAAAGTGAAATTCATTATGCTCAACAGCTTGTTGGCTCAGCACCTGAACATTCACTAACTCTATTTGATAGAGGTTTCTTTTCGGCTGAACTATTCACGAGCTGGCAAGGTGTTAGCGAAAATCATCATTGGCTTACGCCCATCAAAAGTAAAATGCGCTATGAAATAACGGAATCATTTAGCGATTACGACCACTTAATAACAATGCCTATTTCGCCACAAGCTAAAAAATCAGCCCCTTACCTAGGTGATACATGGCAAGCAAGGCTTATTCAAATTCCGACACCTAAAGGTGAAATAAAAGGGTTCATCACCTCATGCGCCTGTCCAGAAAAGTACCCGCTGAAAGCGCTACTCGATGTTTATTGGCAACGATGGGAAATAGAGCGAGGATATGGTGAGCTCAAGCAATATCAATTATCTAATAAGCCAGCGCTACGGAGCTTGAAACAGGAAGGTATTTATCAAGAGCTCTGGGGTATTCTGACGTCATACAATATCGTGAGACTTGAAATGGCAGAGATGGCTAAAGCCCATAAAGTGGAGCCATTACGCATCAGTTTCATAAACGCATTATACCTAATACAAGACGAGTTTTTATGGTGCTCAGGTCGAAGCCCCGGGACAATCCCTAAAAAGCTAAAAGAACTACGTGAAAACGGTAAACGGCTAATATTACCGGAGAAAAGAAAGCGAAAAGCTTATCCGCGAACGGTGCTCGCAAAGACACAAAAATATCCAGTTAGGTATAAACGAAAAAACACCACTCGTTCTTAAACGAGTGGTGTTAAGCATTTAGCTGGCGTTTTTATGAGTGGCTTTTCAATTATAAACTTTCTAAAAAGTCTTCATCAAAATCAGCTGGCTCTTCTTTTATAGGTGGGTTGCCATCGTACAGCTCATAAATTTGACGCTGAAAGTAGATATCTTTTACAAATAAGTACGGATCAAGTGAATCATTTAATAGCCCTTCTTGAGGTATTAATGATGCACGAGCTTCTACCGCTTTTAAAACAAACACTAGAATAGTTTGTGGAGTCGTTAGCGCAACTTCAGGCAATACAAAGTTGTCGACTACATCACCGGTCAGGTTACGTGCTGTTGTAGGACCCATGCCAGGTAGCATTAAATAAGCGCCATCACCCACGCCCCATACACCTAACGTTTGTCCAAAGTCTTCATCTACAATTTCAAGACCAAGTGAGCTGGCAACATCAAAAATACCAAAAATACCAACCGTAGAGTTAACTAAAAAACGCGCTAAGCTCACACTTGCATTACCCGGCTTACCTTGCAAACCCGCATTAATCATATCGACAGGTGCTGTAATATTACCTGTAAAATTAACAATACCGTTTCTTACCGGTACAGGCGTTACTTCAACATAACCTACAGCAACTGGGCGCAATAAATAAGCATCCAGTACATCCATATTAAAGTCGTATAACGGACGATTAATACTTTGCAGCGGATCTCTGTCATCTACTTTGCTTTGTGGCACTTGAGCACACCCGGCTAGTATCAATAAACATAAAAAAGTAAAACTGTGTTTTAACATCTAACGTCCTTAAGGTATTAATGTATCAATTTGAAGTTGGTAGTCACTTACACTTTCACGCTTTAACGACTCTGAATGACCTTCTAGCTCACCAGAACTTGGCATAACCGAGTCATCTATAGAAATACGCGCCGAAATAATAATATTTTCTGCACTAGATAAGTTAAGCCCTGCAACCATTGCACTACTATCACTCAACTCAACTGTAATTGGAAATGAATATTTAGCGAGTTTAACAGCAGCTAATGGCATTGGCGAACCACTTGCTGCTTTTGCAAATATAAACAAGATACCGTCTTTTGGCTGTTTATCTATAAGCTCTTTTGCAATGTCGACTGTAACTGCAATAGCACCCGTTGTAGTAACTGGCATAACAGAGCCATCCGTTTGCATTTGCTTCTCTATATCAGCGATACGCTCAGAGATCATGCTATAACGAGAATCATTTTTTTCCATACTCGCAAGTAAAACTTCAAATGCAGCTTTGGCTTGAGGCCAATCTTTACGTTCATAAGCAATGAGTGCTAATAACGAAATTGCATCTAAATTGGTAGGCTCAACTTTTAGTACTTTTGAGAGCATACCTGCCGCACGAGTCATATTAGCTTCGCTACCTTCTAGTAATAAAACTTGGCTATAACTAATAAGTACCTGCATATTATCAGGATTCATACGAAGTGCTTTATCAAATGACTGCTGCGCCATGTCAAATTCATTAAGCGACATAGCAACTCGTCCAAGTAGCATCCAAGCGACTTCGTCATCACCTGAGCGGCTAAGCTTTGTACGAAGTGCCAATGCAAAAGCCTGCAGCTCATTCTGGCTAAGCGGCTCACCTTTTTGCATTACAGCACGCTCGCCGTAATCAGCTAAATTATCCATTGCATCATGCCAAGCCGAAATTTGCTGCTGACTACCCGTTAAACCATAAAAAACACCTGTTAGAGCAAGAACAAATGCGCCACCAGTTAAAGCAAAAATACGATTATTACCTTTGCTGTTTAGTGATTTTTCTGGTGATAACTCATTCAATAAACGGCGTTTTAATTCAATAATTGATTCTGCATGATTTACGGTATCAATACGCTGATTATCTAAATCGGTTTGTAAATCAACTAAACGCTGCTCATAAATGCTAATTAGCTCAGCATTGGCGTTATGAGTAATTGTTTGAACGCGCTCTTTTTTTAAAAAAGGCAACATCACAAACCCAAGAGCAACCAGTGTGAGTAAAGCAAAACACGCCCACATTAAAATCATTTAACTTTGCTCCTGACGTTTATTTTGTTCAATTAGCTTAGCTAACAGCATTTCGTCGTCACTGCTCCACGTTTGTTTTACTGATGCTTTTCGCTGGCGAATAACAATAAAACCAAAGCCGACTATGACAATTAATACAGGTAATACCCAAAGTACTAAAGTCGCTGGTGTAACTGGTGGGTCGTAATGAACAAAATAGCCAAAGCGGTCAATCATGTAATCAATCACTTCGTCTTTGCTCTTACCTTCTTTAACCAATACAAGTACTTTATCGCGCAAGTCTTTAGCAACAACAGCGTCAGAGTCCGCAATGTTTTGATTTTGACACTTAGGACAGCGCAGCTCTTTAGTTAGCTCTTCAAACAATATCGCTTGTTTGTTGTTATCAAATTGATAGCGATCTTGCTCTGCAAGCGCACCCATGCTTACAAAAAGGCTAAGCGTAAGTAGTAACCATTTCATTATTTAAGCTCCTGCATAATTGGCGCAAATTTAGCTCGCCATACTCGCGGGTTTATATCGCCCGTGTGATGCAACAAAATAGTGCCGTTTTTATCGACTAAAAATGTTTCAGGCGCACCCGAAACACCTAAATCTAACGACAAAGTACGATGTAAATCTAATATATTAAACTGATATGGATCACCTGCACGTTGCAGCATATCGCTCACTTCTGTGCGAAGTGATTGCATATCAAAAGGGCCATCAAAGTCGGCGTCGTAACCTTGTACGTAATAAAGCCCAATAATTTTAACGCCTTGCTCACGCAACTTAGTTAAATAGCCAAGCTCAACTAAACATGTAGGGCACCAAGTCCCCCACACATTTAGTAAGTAAACCTCACCTTTTAACGACTCGTTAGTCCACGGCTTATTGTCTTGCATTAAATCAGGTAAATTAAATGCTGGCATTTCTTGGCCTAACCGCCCCGTTTGAATTTCACGAGGGTTAGCAAAAAGACCTTGGTATAAAAATACACACACAAAAGCAAACACCAAAAGCGGCGCAATAGCTAAAATCTTACGGTTCATAAAACACTCTCCGATGCAGCCTTACGCGTTGTTTTAGCTGATGTACGGTAGCGTTTATCAAATAAAATCATAAATCCAGCTAGGGAAATAAGCACACCACCAATCCACATCCAACGAACAAACGGTTTATGATAAATGCGAAGTGACCATGCACCTTGGCTCAACTGCTCACCTAACGCTAAGTATAAATCACGTGTAAAGCCTGCATCTATGGCCGCCTCGGTCATAAACTGCATACCAATATCATACTTACGTTTTTCGGCGTGTAAGCGTGTTACTAGCTCATTGTTTTTAAGCACCGATACAACACCAGCATGACCACTGTAGTTCGGCCCGCGAATAGTTTTAACACCATCAAAACGGTATTCATACTCGTTAAGCTGAACTGTATCGCCTTGCTTCATCGATACGTCACGCTCAACTGAATACGCAGATGTAAGCGTTACACCTGCAATAACAAACGAAATACCAATATGCCCAAGCACCATAGCCCAGTAACTTACACCTAAGCGTTTTAAACCTTCTTTTAAGGTGCCATGCACAGCAGATTTAGTGTAAATGTCGATCCCAGTTGATATGGCAATCCAAACCGCAAGCGTAGTGGCTAGTAGCGTAAGTGGTTTTACTAAATCGTAACTTGAAAACAACCAAGCACAGGTAATCACTACACTGGCTAATACGCCCATTAATATTTTGTTTTGTAAGAAAGCCCATTTATTTTGCTTCCAGCGTAAAAATGGCCCTATCCCCATCAAAATAGCAAATGGTACTAGAATTATTGCAAACATCTTATTAAAAAACGGTTCGCCAATAGAAATACTGCCCAAGCCCATTTCTTTATGAACCATAGGTAATAACGTACCCAGCAATACGATTAATGTAGCAACTACTAAAAATATATTATTGAGCCATAACGCCACTTCGCGTGATACAAACTTGTATCGGCCTTCACTATGTACTTGCGATACACGCAGTGCATATAACGCTAAGCCACCACCTACAACGATGCCTAAAAAGGCGAGTATAAATAAGCCTCTATCAGGGTCTGTTGCAAAAGCATGCACCGATACAATAATACCCGAACGTACAATAAAGGTGCCTAACAAGCTTAATGAAAATGCTGCGATAGCAAGTAGTACGGTCCACGATTTAAATACACCACGTTTTTCGGTTACGCTTAATGAGTGTAGTAATGCTGTTGCAACAAGCCATGGCATTAATGATGCGTTTTCGACTGGATCCCAGAACCACCAGCCGCCCCAGCCAAGCTCTGAATATGCCCACCAGCTACCAATTGTGATTCCTAGAGTTAAAAAGCCCCATGCAGTCATTGTCCACGGACGTGACCACTTAGCCCATGTGTTATCAAGCTTACCGGTTAACAACGCAGCAATAGCAAAAGAGAAAGCAACTGATAGCCCTACATAACCCATGTACAGTAATGGCGGGTGAATAATCATGCCCGGATCTTGAAGTAACGGATTTAAATCACGCCCTTCAACAGGGAAATAAGGAAGTAGGCGCTCAAACGGGCTTGAAAGTAGTAAGGTGTACATCATAAAACCCACACCTAAAAAACCAAGTACGCCCAATACGCGAGCACGTAGTACCCAAGGTAATGATTTAGAACGCGCAGCGACAACGGCAGTCCAACCTGCTTGCATTACTAACCACAGTAAAATAGCGCCTTCATGGCCGCCCCATGTAGAGGTGATTTTGTAATACCAAGGCAGTGTACTACTTGAATGATATGCCACATACGATACGGTAAAATCATCCGTTACACTGGCGTAAATAAGTGCTGCAAAAGAGATTAAAACAAAAGCGAATTGCCCAATTGCTAAAGAGGGAGCTGCACGCATTAATCGAAGATTACCGGTATGCGCGCCCCAAAGAGGAAAAATACACAGTAAAACGCTTAGCACCATGGCAAGCGTTAAAGAAAAATAACCAATTTCTGGGATCATAGCTAATTACCACTATCTAAGTTGTATTTTGGTTTTTCGTGCTTAATACCTTTAACTGCCTCTGCAACTTCTGCTGGCATATATTCTTCGTCATGCTTTGCAAGCACTTCAAATGCTTCAATAACATTAGGTTCGATTAATACGCCCTGCGCTACAATGCCTTGCCCCTCACGAAACAAGTCTGGCAATATGCCTTGATAACGCACGGTCACTAATGGACCTGTATCAATTAGCTTAAAGCTTACTTGTAAGCTCTGTTCATTACGCTCAACCGTGCCTGGTACAACCATGCCACCAATACGTAGCTTTTGGCCAATGAATGGTTTTTCTTTATTAGGCCCTTTGCCATCAATAAGTTCGCTTGGTGTATAAAAAAGATTAATATTTTCTTGAAGTGCATAAAGCACTAAACCAATTGATCCACCAATACCAAACAGTACGGCAATAATTACCAATAGGCGTTTTTTACGTCTTGGATTCATGAGGCTTGTTCCTGTTTAGCTTTTTTAATTCGCGCTTCACGTATTATTTGTTGCTCAACTGAAGCCATAATACGTTTGGTATCTCTTAAAGAGTTCACTAAAATACCGAGTAAAATAAGGGCGCATGTACCAAAAGAAAGCCAGATATAAAACCCGTAGCCTCCCATTGCAATAAAATCAGAAAAAGAGTCAAACTGCATAATTACCCCTTATTTAACAACAAACGCACCCACGGTCGGTGCTTTTCGCGTTGTAAAATTTCATTTTTAAGACGAATTAAAGTCACTGTTCCTACAAATGCAGCAAAGGCTAAAATATTAACCATAAGTGGCCAAAACATACTTGGGTCTATTGCTTTGGTGTCTAGTTTTGTAATGCTTGCGCCTTGGTGTAGCGTATTCCACCACTCAACTGAGTAATGAATAATAGGTAAGTTAATTACGCCCACAATCGCTAAAATAGAAGCCGCACGCCCTGCTGACTTCTTATCTTCAAATGCATGGTAAAGCGAAAGCACGCCAAGATATAAAAATAATAAAATAAGTTCAGACGTTAAACGCGCATCCCATACCCACCAAGCACCCCACATAGGTTTACCCCATGCAGCGCCAGTAATAAGCGCTATAGCAGTAATACAAGCACCAACAGGCGCTATAGCAATAACGGCAAGTTCGGCATTTCGTAGTTGCCATACAAGTGCAACAACAGCTGCAATAGCCATTGATGAGTAAGCCCCCATAGACAAAATGGCAGAAGGAACATGAATAAAGATGATACGGTAGCTGTCTTTTTGTTGGTAATCGGCAGGTGCAAAACCAAGCCCCCATACCCATCCAACAATCATACTAACTACAGTAACTACGGCAAAATAAGGCAGTAACGTATTGCATAACTGGTATGCACGCTCTGCTTTAGCATAGGGATGTAACCACTTCCACATTAACTTACACTCACTTTTAAAGCTGACGATATGGCAATTGGTGCGCTAATAATAGCAATAAGTAACATTGCACCAAGGATGGCAAGCTGCCCACTATAATCCAGCGACATGGTGCTGGTATCGATAGCCGACGTTGCAAAAATCAAAACAGGAATATACAAAGGCAGTACGAGTAAACTCATCAAAATACCCCCTTTTTGTAATCCTACAGTAAGCCCTGCGCCTATTGCGCCAATAAAGCTCAATAGTGGAGTGCCTAATAATAATGTTAAAACAGTCGCTGTTAACGCCGTACTTTCTAGGTTTAACAACAATGCAAATAGCGGCGTCATTAATACAAGCGGTAAACCTGTTACCACCCAGTGAGCAGCCACTTTAGCAAGTACGGTTAACGATAACGGGTAAGACGATGCAATTAACTGCTCCAATGAGCCATCATTAAAATCATCTCTAAACAGCTTATCCAAGCCCAGCATGGTAGAAAGTAATGCGGCAACCCAAATAATTCCCGGTGCCATTCTCGCTAGTAAACCAGGCTCAGGCCCGATTGCTAACGGAAATAATGAAATTACAATTAAGAAGAACAAAATAGGATTTACAATTTCAGCGCGCTGGCGAAACGCAAGTTTTACATCTTTGGTAAATACCGCACTAAATAGCAACCAATAAGAATGTTGACGAGTCATTAGTGACGATACTCCAGTGTAACCGTTTGCAAGTTACTAAAATGGGTCGTTAAATCTTGGTGGGTCGTTAACAAAATAGCTCCACCGTTTAGTAAGTGCTCGGTAAATCGCTGCTGTAAAAAGGCAACACCGCTTTTATCAAGTGCGGTAAATGGCTCATCAAGTACCCATAATTTAGCATCACTTAACCAAAGCCTAACCAAAGCTACACGTCTTTGTTGTCCAGCAGATAACATTCTAACCGGTACATCTTCAAGTCCAACAAGGCCAAGTTGCGCTAAAATGGGATACAAGTCAGGCTGGTTTATGTAGCCATTAATTTGTAACCAATGACGAACATTTTCAACTGCACTAAGCTGAGTATTTACACCTGTTTTGTGGCCTATAAAGAGTAGTTCTCTGGCATACTCTTCGTAATACTTAGATATAGGCTGTTCTTGAAATAAAACAGCTCCTTCATCAGGCACAGAAAAGCCTGCGATAATACGCAATAGCGATGTTTTACCAGCCCCATTAGGACCCGCTAATTGCATGATTTGACCGCTATTAAGGCTAAAATTAAGATCCGCAAACAAACAACGATCTTGCTTGATGCAGGTGACGGACTTAATGTGTAACAAGATGACGATTCTCTCTGCCAAAAATTAGGCGTTAGTCTACCATAATGATAGGGTAATACGAATATTGCTTTAAAATCGATTCACTTAAAATAGAGAAAACTTGATTTAAAATAATGAATACGCCAACGCAAATAACATTATCTAATTCATTGGTCATCAATCAATCGACAAACCCTCAAACCAATGAGTTATCGCAATTACCTAATGAGGCGCTTGCGGCTAAAAACATTCAATTTTCGAAAGACTCGATTACGCTTGATGTATTTATTGATAAACATTGGCAGACATTAAGACTTGGCACTACAAGCGCACCTCAAAATTTACAAAAAATAGCCAGTGCTAACATACAACTTAATCCCGATGGCAAACAGCTCAACATCACGCCAAACACTACAACCCTTACTTTAAATCAACCAGTACAATTACAGCGTTTATTAAATTATGTAAGCACGGGCACTGAGGTACAAAGCAAACCAATGGATTTACAAGTGGTTATGTCCCCTACCCCAAAATTAGTAATTGATAAACTTAACGCCAGTATTGCCATAAATAAAGACGTAGCGCAGTTACTTTTAACCGAGCAGCCTTTAAAAGTAGTTGTTAGCACTACTAACAAAGGCGCACAGCTTAATGTTATTAATCGCTTTGCAGATACAATTCATACGCAACCACTTAGCCAAACTAAACTTACTAAATTACTCGTGGCCTTATTACCTAGTGCGCAACTTCAAGCAACACCTAAACTAGCTATTTTGACTCATCCTCAAAAGTCAGGTTCGTTTACGACGCCTATTACTAATCAACAAGTTAGTGAGCTACCTAGCACGCCCATTAAAGTGAATTTAGTAAATCAGGCTGATAAATTACTTATTAAGACCGATACTAATAATATAAAAGTAACGCTTAATAACTCATTTTCTAAACCGTTTAACGAGTTACTTTTAGCTCAAAAAAGCAGTGTCCCTGAAATACCTTTTTCTGCGTCCACTATTAAAGCAAGCCCACTGCTTACACCTAATAGCCCAATAAAATCGTGGCTACAAAATAGCTTTAGTGATTTAAAAACGCGAATTAATGATGCGGTTAAATACTTTGAAAATAAGCCCTTTGCAGCAGCAAATAAATCTGAGTTAATGCCGCCGTCTGGATCATCTGCGATACAAAGGCCGGGCTTAGTTACGCAATTAACAGTATCACCGTTAAATAGAGTTAACATTACTCAAAATGTAAGTACTGCGTTAAATAGTAATACGGGCAATACTTTACCAGAGCACTTTTCAAGACTCCCGCCACTTGTACAATTAACTCAGCAAATAAAAGGAAGTGTTAGTGTTTGGCAATCACCTTCAAACACAGCAACAACCTACACGCCAATAACAAGTAACATTACTCAAAATGAAGTGGCGAGCGCTAAGCCAAGTAATTTAAACGCGAGTCAATTGAGTGCTCGGAGTATTAGTACTAACAGTAAAATTGATACGTTAATTAAGCCTACAAGTGAAGTTGTTACTAAAGGGCAAACAACGTCTTCAGTGCAACCAGTAATAAACGGCAACAATCAAAACAGTGTAAACCCAGCCACGATTAAAAACATTCTCCCATTAGCAGAGCCGTTATCTAATATTGCCTCTCGTAGTCAAATGCTACAACCAATAGAAGCAAAGCTATTAAGCACACTATTAAAGCTTCCTGATGCCACAATCCCTATGGATAGAGTAGCTGGTAACAAACAGCTTTTAAGTAGTCAAATTACTGATATTACAAATAGAGCAACAAAAGAAACGCCCGATTTAACTCGCTTAATTAACCAAGCATTTAATCGCATGGTCTCTAGTAATAATATTAACCCTGCGACCATACAGCGTGAAGTATTAGCCACCTTACAGCCATCTCAATTAACGGGTGATATACTACAAAGTAGCTTCACTAAAGGACTTGAACAAGTTGCAGTGAGTATTTTAGCAGCCCCTATAATTAGCCAATCAGTAACACCGATAAGCTTTAATAACCAAACTGGCTTAGATGCACTTTTACAAGTACTCATACCTACTTTTAAAACAGGAAACGCGGGAGCAAAAATACTTGAGCAACTGCAGCAAGCTCAAGTTCAAGCATTGGCTAGCGAAATCGTACAAGTTAAAAACACACTTACCCAAGTAAGTGTTTCAACACCAAATCAACAACCAGACACAAACCCGCTTGCACAATTTTTATTACCAATGAAATTGCCGCCTGAGGCCGCCCAAACAGAAATAACATTGGGGCAATATAAAAAGCCAAGCGCAGATAAATTAGAAGATAAAAATGTATGGTTTGTCAGGTTAAACTTTGATTATGCACAGATTGGGCAGTTACAGATTACCGCTGAGTTAATGGATAAAGCACTCGATTGCCAGCTATTAGCCTCAAGCCAAGAAGTAAGCGCAATTGCTCACCCTCACTTAGATAATTTAAGATCCAAACTAGCTAAGCATGGTTTACAGGTTGGAGAGCTCAACTTAAAGCGAGGCGATGCAAATAATCAGGCATTTTATAAATCTCATGCAATTATTAATATTAAGGTTTAGTAATGAGTGATACACCTATTAATAAGTCAGCCATTGGGCTTTTATACGAAGCTGGCAACACCCCCACTGTAAGCGTAAAAGGGTTTGGTGAGTTAGCTGACGAAATAATTGCAGCGGCAAAATTAAAAGGAATTATGATCCACGAAGATGCAGCGCTTGCTAAAACGTTGTCGCATTTAAGCTTAGGGGAAGAAATCCCTAAAGAGCTTTATTATGTAATTGCAGAGCTTATTGCGTTTTCGTATGTATTAAGAGGTCAATTTCCGCCAGGCTGGCAAGACTTTCAAGGTAAGTTAAATATTAAAGCGTGAGATTATTTACACGCTTATAACTAAAAAGGCGCTAAGCGCCTTTTTGTTTATGTAGTGAAAATAGTAATTCGGCTTCTGCTCGCGGTAATTCGCATTCGCGTATCACCTCATCGAGGTCCGCACCTAACTCTACCATTTTTACTGCACGAGAGTAAATTTTAGCATCAGGGTCATCGTATTTCTGCGCAGCTTGTTGTTGTATTAAATCTTGATTTTGTTGCTCAACCTCAAGCACTCGCTTACCAATACTTAAAAGCCCTGTTCTAAGCTCTGAAATTTCACTTCGCAAAATATGAGTTTGCTCTGAGCTATCTTTAAGCTGCTGTAATACAGCATTAACTTCATTCACTTGTTTGTTTTTTAATGCAATTATTAGCGCAAGCGATATAAGTCCTACCGCTAACGCTGATATAGCTATACTAAGTAACAGCATAATTTATTTGGTAAAGCTTATATATCGCTTAACTCATCCCATTCATCATCGCTGAGTAACTTGTTTAAATCGACTAAAATCAGTAGCTCATTATCACGATTACAAACGCCTTGAATAAACTTAGCACTTTCTTCAGTACCAACATTTGGTGCACTATCGATCTCAGAGCTGCGTAAATAAACGACTTCAGATACGCTGTCGGCTAAAATGCCGATAACTTGCTCTTCAGCTTCAATAATTAATATACGAGAATTATCGGTTGCATCAGCAGCTAACAAACCAAAACGTGCACGAGTATCAATAACAGTTACAACGTTACCGCGTAAGTTAATAATACCAATAACGTAAGAAGGTGCACCTGGTACAGGGGCTATCTCTGTATAACGAAGTATTTCTTGTACTTGCATTACATTTACGCCGTAGGTTTCTTCCTCTAGCTTAAACGTAACCCACTGTAAAATTTCATCATTATTATCTGCGTTTTTATTTGCTGACAGTAATTTATCTTGATTCATGCTATTACCCCGTAATGGTCATTACTACTGACGGCTATCTAAGCCTTTCTCTAATAATATATTTAAATTATCTACATCTATTAAAGCACACATTTTTTCTTTTATAACACCAGCAAGCCATGGGCGCTTACTTTTATTTGTACGCCATTTTACATCTTCTTTACTCAATGTAATGTTATTTATCAACTTTTCAGCTAATAAGCCCCACTGGCTATCACCTAAGGTAATTAAATACTGATAATCTAAAGACGCCTCTAATTTATCATCATACTTTTCTGGCATTACCCAACGAGCAGTATCAACAACATTAAGCTTTTCTTCTCTGTTGAGCATAACGCCTTTAAACCACTTTGGCTTACCAAATAAATGATTTACTTCACCTAGTTGATGTATACCGCCTAATGCTTTTAATGGCACAGCCAATGTTAAACCAGCAACTTCAAAAAATAATGCCTGAAATTCACCATCAAAATAGTCAGATTGGCTAGTGGTTATAATCTGTGGTTCTGGTTCTTCTGTAATCGTACTTATCGGCTCTATTACTTCATCGTCAATGGCTTTATTAACTTTTTCGGCTTCAAAAATAGGTTCAACTATTGGCTTAATTTCAGAATTAAGTAAGTCTTGATCAAATATTTTTTCTGCCGCTTTTATCTGTTCTTTTGGTTTTAAATGAATATGTTCTTGCTGCGAGTCATGTGGCATTTGCTCAAGTAATTTTGCGACTGGCTCAAGGTTATCTACAGGCTCGTCTTCACATAACAAAGCCCCTAGGTATTGTTTCATTACTTTTTCATTAGCAAATAATTGCTTACTCATTCATTAACCTTGTTCAATTAAATATTCTAGCAGTGCTTTATATGCGTATACACCACGCGAACGAGGACAATACTCTACAGGCACTTTTTGCGCAAAGCTTGCATCTCTAAATTTAGTATCTACCGGTATCACACCTGGCCAGACTTTATCACCATACGTACTTTGCAGTGTTTTATATGCTTCTAACGATGCTTTAGTACGTTTATCATACATAGTAGGGATTATAGTATATTGATAATCTTTCGCTTGAGAGGTTTGCATTAATTCCATAGTGCGCATCATTCTATCAAGCCCTTTCAGTGCTAAAAATTCCGTTTGCACTGGCACTAAAATTCGCTCACTTGCTGCAAGCGCATTAACCATTAACACCCCTAAAACTGGGGGGCAATCTAAAATGGCATAATCGTAATGTTCACTGATTTTTGCAAGCGCTTTTTTTAGTATTAATCCCATACCTGTTTTATTACCCATGCTTCTATCAAGCGTGGCTATCGCCATTGTTGCGGGTAAAATATCTAGGTTTTCAAGTGTTGATGGGCATAAAGCTTGAAGTATCTCTTCACTTTGCATGCTCGTGCCACGCGCAAAAATATCATATACGCTGGCTTCCAAATCTTCTGAGTCAATGCCAAAGTAATAAGTGAGTGATGCATGAGGGTCTGTATCAATAAGCAACACACGCTTACCCTGCAAAGCTAAAATACCAGCAAGGCTCACTGCTGTTGTTGTTTTACCAACACCACCTTTTTGATTTGCGACAGTCCAAATCTTCACATTACATCCTAATTACTGTTCATTGCGCGTTGTTATGCGAATACCACCATGAGGCAAACGAATTATTTTTATTGTATCGTCATCTGAAGGGAGCTCAATTTCAGGCTCTGCCACTACTGGCTTGACGGCCTGTTCATCACCTTTAATGTCTTGTATTGGCGGTAAACCATACTTAGAAAGTGCAATAACAACTTTACGATTTTCTGCTCGCCCTTGTTCTGTATCGTTACTTACAAAAGGTGAATATTGACCATAACCTTCTATCGCCATTCTGGCAGAATTAATACCTAATGCTTCCAACTCTACTAAAATAGATGTTGCTCTAGCAACCGAGAGTTCCCAATTTGAGCGAAATATTTCATTGCGAATACTTTCATCATCAGTATAGCCACGCACCCTAATATAGTTATCTACTGGAGCAATAATATCTTTAACAATTTTGACGACTTGCTTTGCCCTAGAGTGTGCAACTGAGCTACCACTTGAAAATAACATACCTGAGCTTAGCTCTATAATCAGCCAATCTTGATTAAGCTCTAAACTGGCTTCTCCATCACGAATTTCATCAATAAGCGCTGACTGCAGCTTAGCAAGTAAGCTATCGAGTGGTTTTCCTAAATATTTTTGTTGTATGTTACTTGTATCACTTTGACCGTCGAGTAACTCTGGACCTTGTTCTTCTTTTAAAATACTTTCACCATAAAGAACTTCTTGTTCAGGTGTCACTCTATCAGTCAATATTCCATTACCATTGACGCCCTCACCTTGCTGGGAGTGCTGGCGGGCAGATTTATCAAAAACGTGTTCAAGGGAGTCTGACAATATTTGAAATTGTTCTTCTTTGTTGATCGCTATCGCATACAGCACCACAAAAAAAGCAAACATAATGGTCATGTAATCGGCATACGATACAAGCCAACGCTCTGTATGTTGACTTTTAGGAGCAGAGTGACGCAGTCGTCGGCGTAGCATGTTATTCGTCCACTAAATTAGGACGCTCTACACGATAGGCTTCAAGCTTTAATTCTATATTTACTGGGCTTTCACCAACGCTTATTGCAATCACACCTTCGGCAAGCATTTCATGGTAAAGCATTTTTTGCTCTACACGCTGTTTTAACTTATTTGCCATAGGTAAAAACAATAAATTAGCTAAACCAACACCATAAATGGTCGCAATAAATGCCGTTGCAACTCCTGCACCAAGCATTTGTGGATCGGTAATAAACGACATTGCCTGTATTAAACCAAGCACAGCACCTAAAATACCAATGGTAGGACTGTAGCCCCCCATCGCTTCATAAACACGTGCGGCTTCAAGCAAGCGATCGCGTTCTAGCAGTAAATCAATTTCAAGCGTGTCACGTAGTTTTTGCTCTGAGCAGCCATCTACAAGCAAGCTTAAACCTTTTGCTGCATATGCATCTGGGTGAGCTAGCGCTTCGTTTTCAAGCGCTAAGTAACCTTCTTGACGTGCCTTATGAGACCACCGCTTAACTTGCTCTATTGCATCTTCAATATCATATTGTGGCGCAACAAAAACCCAAGAGCTCATATTTAGCATTTTTTTAAAGGTACTTGCTGATGTTTGCAACATAACAGCACCAAGCGTGCCGCCTAATACAATAATAAGGGCAGGACCATTAAATAAAGCAGAAACAACGCCGCCTTCTAAAGAGTAACCTAGACCTATTGCACCAAGTGCTACAAATAGTCCAAATATTGAGAGTTTATCCACAACCTACCTCTCTCTTGATACGTGCTGCAACATCGCTTAATGCTAAACTTTCACTCGAAAGCCCCGCATTAGCAATGGCTTGAGGCATTCCATAAACAACACAGCTTTTTTCATCCTGTGCCCAAATGGTTGCACCCGTTTGTTTTAACATTCTTGCACCGTCACGTCCATCAGCGCCCATGCCTGTTAAAACGATAGCAAGCACATCGCCTTGATACGTTTTTGCTGCACTGGCAAAAGTTACATCTACACTCGGTTTATAACTTATTCTCTCGCTATGATCTTCAAATACGCGCAGAGTTCTATTTGCACCACGCCCTTCTACCATCATCTGCTGTCCGCCAGGCGCTAGATAAGCAGTTCCTGGTTGTAAGCGGTCACCTTGTTGCGCTTCTTTCACTTTTATTTGGCACAGACCATTTAAACGTGCCGCAAATGCAGGTGTAAAAGCAGCTGGCATATGCTGAATAAGCAAAATAGGATGAGGGAAATTAGCAGGCAATTGAGTTAATATAGTTTGTAGTGCAACAGGGCCACCTGTAGAAGTGCCAATAGCCACAAGCTGGTATTGCTTTCCACTTGCTCGCATTGAGGCAATATTTGAACCTGACGATGTTGTAGGGGCTGCTCTTTGAAAGCTTCTATCGGGTTGTTTTATCGAAGGCGTTAGTGTGTTTGTTCTTTGCGAAAGTGAGCTTGTTATCGGTTTAGTTGATATTACTGGCTTAGGTGGTGTTGCAGCTTTAAACGTTCGCGGTAAACGTCTTCGCCCTATATCTTTCACTTTATTTTGTAAAAGCTTTATAGCGTCTTCATTATTGCGAGCGATGTCTTCAAATTTTTTCGGTAAAAAATCCATTGCTCCAGCATCTAGCGCATCAAACGTTGCTGTTGCGCCATCACGTGTTAGTGATGAAAACATTAAGATCGGGGTTGGATTACTCGCCATTATCTCTTTAACTGCGCTAATACCATCAAGCACAGGCATTTCGACATCCATAGTGATCATATCTGGACGTAGCTGAGCTGCTTTTTCAACAGCTTCTCTGCCATTCACAGCAAAGCCTATAACTTGTATGTCGCTATCTTGCTCAAGAATTTCGCTTACCCTGCGGCGAAAAAAGCTTGAATCATCAACAACTAAAACTTTAACGGCCATTTAGCTCTCTTATTAAATTTATGCGTAGGTATATATTAAATATATACCTACTTTATTATTAGCCTGCGTAATGTTTTAACATGTTTGGAACGTCTAAAATCAGTGCAATGCCACCATCCGAAGTTATTGTAGCACCTGCCATACCTGGTGTTCCTTGAAGTAACGCATCAAGCGGCTTAATCACTACTTCTTCTTGGCCAATTAATGAGTCAACAACAAAACCAATTTGCTGCGTACCAATTTGCACAATAACTACATGGCCTTTTGCTTTTCGCTGTGAACGATCTGAGCCTTTAACTAACCAGTGCTCGAGGTAGAATAACGGTATTGCCTTTTTACGCACAATAATTGTTAATTGCCCATCAACCACATTTGTTTTCGTTAAATCTAAGTTGAATATTTCACTAACACCTGCAAGTGGTAACGCAAATGTTTGTGCGCCAACAATTACCATTAAGGTCGGTAATATGGCTAAGGTAAGTGGTACTTTTATCTCTAAAATAGTACCTACACCTAACTCAGATTGAATACTTACAGAGCCGTTTAATTGGGTGATTTTAGTTTTCACCACATCCATTCCAACACCACGACCTGAAATATCAGATATCTCTTCTTTTGTAGAAAAGCCAGGTGCAAAAATTAGGTTGTATGCTTCAGTGTCAGAAAGTCGACTCGCTTGATCGTGATCGAGCACGCCTTTACTAATTGCTATTTTTTTCAGTTTCTCAGCATCCATACCAGCGCCATCATCTTTAATGGTCAACAAAATATGGTCGCCTTCCTGAGACGCTGATAAAGTAACATTACCTGTTCTAGGCTTACCGGCAGCCTCACGAACAGCTGGCATTTCAATACCGTGGTCAACTGAGTTTCGTACTAAATGCACAAGCGGATCGGCTAGTGCTTCCACTAAGTTTTTATCTAAATCGGTTTCTTCACCTACAAGTTGTAAGTCAATGTCTTTGTTTAAGCTGCGTGCTAAATCGCGTACTACGCGAGGGAAACGACCAAATACCTTTTTAATTGGTTGCATTCGCGTTTGCATAACCGCGCCTTGAATATCAGCAGTCACTACATCTAAGTTAGAGATTGCTTTACCCATTGCTTCACTGTCTGAATTGGTCGCTAAACTAACCAAACGATTTCGCACAAGTACTAACTCACCAACCATATTCATAATTTGGTCAAGTCGTTTTGTATCTACGCGAACTGTCGTCTCTGCTGCTGGTGGCGCTGATTTTTTAGGCGTTGCTGGCGCTGCTTTAGCAACCGGTTTTTCTACCGGTTTAGAAGCGGGTGCTTTTACAGGTTCTGGTTTTTTTACAGGCACACTCGCTTTTGCAGCTGGTTTAGCTGGGATATTGGGCTGTTTCACAGCTGGAGTGCTTTCTATTGATTTAGGTGCAGTGCCTTTACCATGAAGTTCATCAAGAAGCGCTTCAAATTCATCATCACTAATTTCATCATCTGATGAATTAGCAGTATTTGACGCTGGTTTAGCTGGTTCTACAGGTGCTTTAACTACACTACTTTGCTCAGGTGCTTTACTCGCAACCTCACCAAAACTGCCAACTCCATGTAACTCGTCTAATAAGCTGTCAAATTCATCATCAGTAATATCACCATTAAAATCACTACTACTTGCTACTGGCTTTTCAACTGCAGGACCTTGTCCTTTACCGTGTAGTTCATCAAGTAAGTTTTCAAATTCATCTTCAGTGATTTCGTTTATTTCAGCATCACTAACCGAAGGAGTTCCGCTAAACATTTCATCAAATGCAAATGGATCTTCCTCATCAGCTATTGGCGTATCAACTACTTCATCAAGAGGTTGTTCAACGTCAGTTTCTGAAGCGACTCCGTTAAGCTCGGCTTCTGTTGGAGGTAGGCCCAAAATGTGGAGGGTTTGAAGTAACTCAGGATCTGCTGGTTCTGGCTTATCCCTATTTTGGATAGTCGCGAACATTTCATTAATGGTGTCGAGCGCTTGTAAAATAACATCCATTAACTCTGAATTGACCGTTCGCACGCCTTGACGTAGTAAATCAAATACGTTTTCAGCGCCGTGGCAAGCATCAACAAGTTCTGTCATAGCTAAAAAGCCTGCACCACCTTTTACAGTGTGAAAGCCTCTAAATATGGCATTTAGTAACTCGGTATCTTCTGGATTATTTTCCAGTTCAACTAACTGTTCAGATAAAAGCTCTAGGATTTCTCCTGCCTCTACAAGAAAGTCTTGTAAAATATCTTCATCGACTTCAAACATGCAGTTACTCTCCTCTTAGAAGCCCAAACTTGATAAAAGATCATCGACTTCATCTTGATCAGATACAACATCATTACGCGATTCTTTATCAATAATAGGGCCTTCAGGACCTGCTAAAGTTTGTGTGGCAACTGGTTCTTTTATTTTTTGTTGTTCTACTTTATTCGCTGTGTTGTCACTGTCATCTTGTTCAGCAAACGCTGTTAAAAGATGAAGTAAGCTTTCTTCTACTTCTCTAACAAGTTCTATAACACGGCGAATAACTTGACCTGTTAAGTCTTGATAGTCTTGAGCCATTAGTACATTTGTCATTAAGCTTTGAAGCTCATCCGTTTTATGATGAGAGTTATTCATAAACTTATCGATACTATGGCAAAGTTGTTTAAACTCACCAAGCTCAATCTCCCGGCTCATTAAACGATCCCATGTCGGTTTGATATGAGATATTTCATCTGCAAGTTGCTGAGCTATAGGTAAACTAGCCTCAACAGCATCCATTGTTTTATTAGCCGCATTTTCTGTCATTTCTATAACATAATTAAGCCGCTTTTTAGCATCTGGAATCGCATCTGTCGTTATGTTAGTTAAGCGAGTATCAAGCTCAAAGCTTTTAAGTGCTTCGTGCAGTTGACGAGTCAACTTCCCAACTTCAGCAAATAATTTAGACTGCTCTTGCGAAGCTGTCTCTAAAATCAACTGATTAGCTTTATCTTGCTCATCGTTTTCTAAATAAATGACGAGTTGACGAGCTTGTTCTAACGTTATTTGAGGCGCAGCTGGTGCTGACATAAGCCTCTCCCCCATCATTAGCCTAAGCGTTCAAATACTTTTTCTAATTTAGTTTTTAATGTTCCAGCCGTAAATGGCTTAACAATATAACCATTAACGCCAGCTTGCGCTGCAGCTATTATTTGTTCTTTTTTAGCTTCTGCCGTTACCATCAATACAGGGATATGTTTTAACTTATCATCTGCACGAATTGCTCTTAAAAGGTCAATACCTTGCATTCCCGGCATATTCCAATCTGTAACCACAAAATCAAACACTTGATTTTGTAACATAGGCAAAGCTGTAGACCCGTCATCAGCTTCTTGAACGTTAGTGAAACCTAAGTCACGTAATAGGTTTTTTATAATTCGTCTCATCGTTGAAAAATCATCAACTACAAGAATTTTCATGTTTTTATCCAAAACATCCCCCAGTGAGGTATTAACCTTAGTTTACTTACTACTAGTTTATCCAGTCATTGATTTTAGCTTTAAGCTTAATCATCGCCTGACCATGTATCTGACTTACACGCGATTCGCTTACATCGAGTATATGTCCTATTTCTTTTAAATTCATTTCATCGTTATAGTATAAAGAAAGTACCATTGCATCACGCTCTGGTAATGACTTTATTGCATTTAGCAAAGACTCATTAAACCGATCATTTTTAACATTATTAAAAGGTTTGTCTAGCGCTAAATCTTGGCCTACGGGAGTAATAACATCCTCATCTACACCAAGGTCTTCTATGCCTAATACTTTACTAGTATTAACATCATTTAAAATATGATGGTACTCATTGAGTGAAATTTCAAGTTTTTCAGCAACTTCTGTATCTGTTGGTTCGCGATTCAGACTGCTTTCGAGCCCAGTAATTGCCTCTGCAACTTGTCGGCTTTTACGGTGTACTGAACGAGGAGCCCAATCACCACGGCGCATTTCATCAAGCATAGCCCCGCGAATACGAATACCGGCGAAGGTTTCAAAGCTTGCGCCTTTTGTTGCATCAAAGTTTTTTGAAGCTTCTATTAAACCTATCATTCCTGATTGAATTAAATCATCAAGCTGAACGCTAGGTGGTAATCGAGCAATTAGATGACATGCCACTTTTTTAACAAGTGATGCATGTTTCTCAACAATCACATTTAAGTTTTGTGTTGATTGATATCCCATAGCTCTATTCACCAATGTTGTCATAATTAGCCGTTTACTAGTTTCTCAATGAAAAACTCTAAATGCCCAGATGGTTGATTTGGTATTGGCCATTTAACTGCTTTTGTCGCCAGCGCTTTAAACGCGAGAGCGGCTGGCGAACTTGGAAAGAGCTCAACAATCACCTTTTGGCGACGTGTTGCTTTGCGCATATTTTCGTCATAAGGAACCGTTGCTACTAGCTCCATTGAAACATCTAAAAAGCGATCGGTAACTTTAGATAGTTTTGCAAACAATTCAGTGCCTTCACGCATGCTGCGGACCATATTGGCAACAATTTTGAACTTATAAACACCGTGCTCGCGGCTTAATACTTTAATAAGTGCGTAAGCATCGGTTATTGATGTTGGTTCATCGCACACTACAACCATTACATCTTGTGCTGCTCGTGAGAAGCTTAGCACCATGTCTGAAATACCAGCGGCTGTATCTACAATTAAAATATCAAATTCGGTATTCAATTCGCTAAATGCACGAATTAGCCCGGCATGCTCAGATGGCGATAATTCAACCATACTTTGCGAGCCCGATGTAGCGGGTACAATTTTAATACCAGCAGGCCCTTCAACTAAAATCTCGTCAAGCTCACATTCACCTGACAAAACGTGTGATAAATTGCGCTCTACACGTAAACCAAGCATCACATCACAGTTTGCTAAACCTAAGTCAGCATCCAGCACTAATACTCTATTACCTTGTTGCCCTAGTGCAATAGCGGTATTTAGAGAAACATTTGTTTTCCCTACCCCACCTTTACCACCGGTTACAGCGATAACTTTTACGCCGTTGTTATTGTTTTGACTCATTTTGCGCAGGCCGCTTGCTTGATCTAATACTGTGTTAATCATACATCCCTACTGTACTTGGCGCCACTGCTTGGTGCCTTGAATGTTGTGCTTTTGTTCTTTTTAAATATAACTGCTCAGCCTTTTTCACTAGTTTTTCAGCATTTGCAACACGAATATCTTCTGGCACTCGTTGACCGTTAGTAAGATACCCTATTGGAAGGCGATTTTGAATCGCAATACTAATTATCTCACCCAAACTTAATGATTCATCTAACTTAGTGAAAATACAACCACTTAACTGTACTTTTTTAAAGTGGCGTACTGTTTCTTGTAATACATTAATTTGTGCCGTCGCGCTTAGTACTAAGTAACTGCGAATATCCACACGTTGGTTACGCATTAACGTGTTTAACTGCTCAGTTAAACGTAAATCTCGCTGACTCATACCTGCTGTATCAATTAATACTAGACGTTTATTTCGTAAATGATATAAAACTTCAGCTAATTCATTAGCATCTTTAACTTGCTTTACACCACAACCAATAATACGGCCGTAAGTAGCAAGCTGTTCATATGCACCAATTCTGTATGTATCAGTGGTTATTAAGGCCACTTTATCAGCGCCATATTTTTGTGCGCCTAAAGCTGCAAGCTTAGCAACTGTTGTTGTTTTACCAACACCTGTTGGACCCACTAACGCATATACACCACCTTGGCGAAGTATTTCATTATTGGTTGTTTGCATTTGATCTTCGACCATCGTTAACAATGCTTTCCAACCTTGCTTACGAGATACATCATCAGGTACAAAACATGCCATTTGTTGCGCGACTTCTTTATCAATACCCATACCGACTAAGCGGTCAACCATGCAAGCGCGTGTTGGATCGCGACGCGCCATATCTTGCTGCATTAAGCCCGATACTTGATGCTCAAGCAATTGACGAATTGCGTTCATTTCTTCACGCATTGTTGTCATTTCTTCGCTTTCATTATTGGGTGTTTGTTGGCGAGCAGTTACTGGACTATCTAAATCATCAAAGTCGCTGTCTAAATCATCAAAACCTAAGCTATCCGCTTGAGTTTGTGGACGAACTGGCGCTGCATTTTCAGGAGCAAACATATTTTTAGTACGCTGTTCCATAACTGGTTCTTGATAGTTATCGGTAGTATCAATACCTGATTGTGAAAACATTGATGCAAGTTCAGGGGAGCGAGGACGCGGTGATTGGCGCTCTAATAAAGCCTGTAGGCTGTCAGCCACTTTTGCTTGCGGCTCTGGTTTGGCACGCTGAGGCTCTGGTTTTACAAAATTATGCATACTTTGCTGTGGTGCTTGAGCACGCGGCTCTGCAGTACGTTGTGGTTGCGCTGCTACTTTAGGGGCTGCTTTGTCATAATCAACTGCCGCTACAATTTCTACACCGTTAGCCAGCTTCTTATTTGACATAATAACCGCATCAACACCTAATTCATCTTTAACTTCTTTAAGTGCTGTGCGCATATCTTTAGCAAAAAAACGTTTAATTTTCATGATTCAACCCCTGTTAAAATCTTATTGTTGGCCTACAGAGCTAACAATCTTGATCTGTCTTTCGTCTGGTACCTCTTGATAAGACATCACTCTCAATCCTGGAATGGTGTACTTAACAAAACGAGATAACACAGTGCGTAACATTCCTGACGTTAGCAATATAGAAGGTTCACCGGCCATTTCTTGATTTTGATGCGCTTGTGTCAATGACACTTGAAGTCGCTCTGCAAGTCCAGGCTCAATACCGGCACCTTCATCGCCTGCATTTTGTAATGACTGATGCAACATCTGTTCCAACTCAGGTGCCAAGGTTATGACAGGGATTTCTGATGACATACCAACCGCATCTTGAACAATTAACCTACGCAGAGAAATACGCACTGCAGCCGTTAATACATCAGGGTCTTGGCTACGCGGACCATACTCAACAAGGGTTTGAACAATTGAGCGCATATCGCGAATAGCTACACCTTCATTCAATAAATTTTGCAGTACTTTTACAATTGCAGTTAATGGCAACACGTCAGGTACTAGTCCTTCTACTAAGCGAGGATGGCTTTTAGCAAGCATATCAAGCAGGTTTTGAACTTCTTCATGCCCTAGTAACAACGCCGCACTGTTAGTTAATAACTGGCTAATATGAGTGGCAACTACAGTTGCTGAATCTACAACGGTATAACCTAGTGATTGCGCTTCATCTTTTTGATCAGGCTTGATCCATACTGCATCAAGGCCAAACGCAGGATCTTTGGTTTCAACCCCTTTAATTGGGCCAAATACTTGCCCTGGGTTAATTGCTAGCTCGTCGCCATGTTTAAGTTCGCTTTCACCGGTTGAAACACCCATTAGCGTTATTCTGTAAGCATTAGGGTCAAGCTCTAAATTATCGCGAATATGAACAGGTGGTACTAAAAAACCAAGCTCTTGAGAAAGCTTTTTACGTACACCTTTAATACGATTAAGTAGCTCACCACCTTGTGATTGGTCCACTAACGGAATTAATCTATAACCTACTTCTAGGCCAATTACGTCAACCTGTTGAACATCATCCCAACCAAGTTCTTTTTGCTCTTGTTTATTGGCAATACCTGTTGCAGCGCTTCCGCCACTGGCGGCCTCTTCGGCTTCTGCTGCAGCGGCTTTTAGCTTAGTTTGCTGTGTGTAGTAAGCTAAATAACCCAATAACGCACCTAAACTTAAAAAAGCAAAATGCGGCATACCAGGCACTAAACCCATGATGATCAAAATACCTGAAGCAATAAAGAGTGATTTTTCGTTACCTAGTTGTTTCTTAAATTGGTCACCCATATTGAGCGACTCATTTTGACGTGTTACAACAATCGCGGTACCAATTGAAAGCAGTAAAGAAGGAAGTTGAGCAACTAAGCCATCACCAATGGTAAGTAATGTATATACTTCCATTGCGTTGCCAAAACTCAAATTATGTTGAATCATACCGACAAATAAACCACCAACAATATTGATGATTAATATAACAATACCTGCAATGGCATCGCCTTTTACAAATTTACTCGCACCATCCATTGAGCCGTAAAAATCAGCTTCGCGAGTTACTTCCTCGCGGCGGTCACGCGCTTGCTCAGCACTGATAAAACCAGCGTTTAAATCGGCGTCAATTGCCATTTGTTTACCCGGCATTGCGTCAAGGGTGAAACGTGCAGATACCTCAGAAATACGCCCAGCACCTTTAGTAATTACCACAAAGTTAATAATGATCAGAATTAAAAATACGACCAAACCAACAGCGTAGTTACCACCAATAACTACGGAGCCAAACGCTTCAATTACCTTCCCAGCAGAATCCCCACCGTTATGACCCTCAAGTAATACAACTCGAGTGCTGGCAACATTAAGCGCTAAGCGCATAATCGTAGCGATTAGTAATACAGAGGGGAATATACCAAACTCAACCGGCTTCATCGTGTAAACAGTCACGAGTAAAACCACTAATGCGAGGGCAATATTAAACGAGAAAAGGATATCGAGTAAAAATGGCGGTAACGGTAAGATCACCATTCCCAAGGCAGCAAGCACAAGCAAAGGAGTACCTACCCCTTTGGCATAGTCTTTTTTGTCTCTGTTAAGTTGTTGTAATACCGCTTTAAAACTCATAATTCTACAATTTCAAAAAATTGACACTACGTAGAATTTGCAATAACTATTCCAAGTTACTAAGTTAACGGTTTAATACTTGTAGGCATCGGGGATTGGGAGCTTATTATTAAGTTTAGTTGGGCGTTTTCCGCGCCCTTTATTAAAGCGCTTAAGCTGAAATACATACGCTAAAACTTGCGCTACTGCAGTAAATAGCTGATCGGGTATTTGCTCTCCTACTTCAGCAGTATGATAAAGCGCTCGGGTCAACATGGGGGATTCTAAAATAGGTACTTCATTCCCTATTGCTACTTTTCTAATTTGCATCGCCATTTCATCGATACCCTTAGCAAGCACTATTGGCGCTCCTGCGCGCTCTGTATCGTATTTTAATGCTACTGAGTAGTGAGTTGGGTTTGTAACAATAACATCAGCGTCAGGGACATCTTGCATCATACGGTTTTGCGACATTTGCCTTTGAGTTTGCCTAATACGCGCTTTTATTTGTGGGTCACCTTCAGAGTTTTTATACTCATCTTTAATCTCTTGCATTGTCATTTTAAGTTGTTTGTTATGGTTATAACTTTGAAATGGTGCATCAATAGCCGCAATAATAATTAAAGTGCACGAAAGACCTAAAAACATCCAGCCTAAAATCTCTAAGGCATGGATAATATTACCTGGTGCACTTTCTAAACTTAAATGCAGTATTTCATCAAAATAGGTATTAATTAAAAATATAGCAAAACTTGCAACCAAACCAAATTTTAAAAGTGACTTTACAAGCTCAATAGCCGCTTGCGGGCCAAACATACGTTTAAAGCCTTTCATTGGCGACATTTTACTTGCTTTAGGTGCAGCGGCTTCCCAGCTAAAATTAAAACCACCTAGTAACGTATTACCAATAAATGCAGCCAAAACTATAATTAATACAAACATAGCCATAGGAAACATTAAAGCGTCTGCAACCTCTCCCCATACGGCAAACATTTTAGTAGTATCAAAGGCTTCGTTACGATTTAAGCTAAGGGTTCGGCCCATTACATTGTATAAACCTTTACCAATTTCTGGCCCATACATCAAAAGTGATATAGCCGAAAAAATAAGTACAAACATGGTACCTAGCTCTTTTGAGCGCGCTATTTGGCCTTTCTTTTTAGATTCTTCAAGCTTTTTTGATGTGGGTTCTTCTGTTTTTTCTTGTCCTGAGTCTTCAGACATGACTTTCTCCTAAGGTGAGCAACCAACTAAAGTACACATTAGCTCAACCATTTTTAACCATTGAAACTCAAACTGAGTAACAAAGTTACCTAGTGTTGCCCAAATAATAATAAGTCCCGCTACCAAGGTAAATGGAAAACCAATAGAGAAAATATTTAATTGCGGTGCTGCACGCGTCATAATACCAAACGACATATTAATAACGAGCATCGCGGTAAGCGGTGCAAGTGAGAGTACAAGTGCTGTAGTAAACATCCAGCCGCCCCAGGTCACTATGTCCCAGTAATGATCTACAGACCACCATGTACCATCAATGGGTAGCACTTGAAAACTATGCACCACCATTTGAATCATCATTAAATGTCCGTTAAAAGCAAAAAATAATAGCGTCGCCAAAATAAGGAAAAACTGGCCAACAGCAGGCACACTTGCGCCATTAGAGGGGTCAATAACCGAAGCAAAACCTAAACCGGTTTGCATCGCGAGTATTTGCCCTGCTAACACAAAAGTATTTAGTAAAAGTATAGATGCAAAACCAATAGCAACACCAATCAGCATTTGTTGAATAACGACTAAAATCATCTCAAACGAAAATAAATTAGTGAATGTAGCTGGGGGCAAAACAGGAACTACAACAAAAGTTACAACAACCGATAAACCCATTTTTATACGTGTAGGAACATTTTTAGCCCCCAAACCAGCCATAATCATAATCATTGAGCTAATGCGTACCAGCGGCAACAAAAAATCGCTCAACCATTGAATAACGACAGCAAAGGGGTATTCCACGCTTAACCTGCAATTTCAGGAATAAGTAATACTAGGCGAGTAAAAAAGTCCATTAGCTCTTGAGTAAGCCAATGCCCACCCACAATAAGCGCACTAATGGTAATTAATAAACGAGGTAAAAAGCTCAATGTTTGTTCATTGATAGACGTTGCGGCCTGAAACACAGCAACCACTAAACCAATAATTAAGCCTGGGACTACAATTGCAGACACCAGCTTAATAACTAAAAAAAGAGCGTCACTTAGGATATCAACAAAAATTTCCGGTTCCATGTTGTACTCCTATTGTTGGGTCATGTTAATGCTTTGCATACTAAGTCCCTAAACCAAAACTTTTGGCTAGAGTCCCCATCACTAAGCTCCAGCCGTCTACAAGTACAAATAACATAATTTTAAACGGTAAGGACACAATCATGGGTGAAAGCATCATCATACCCATCGCCATTAATACCGAGGCGACCACTAAATCAACAATTAAAAATGGGATAAAAAACATAAACCCTATTATAAATGCGGTTTGCAATTCGCTGGTTACAAAGGCGGGTATAAGCACTATTAACGGTGTGTCTTGTGGCGAATCTAGCTGATCGTAACCGGCAATTTTAGCAAACGTTTCTAAGTCTTTGAGACGCACTTGAGAAAGCATAAAGGCTTTCATTGGCTCTTTAGCCAGCTCTAAAGCTTGTACTGAAGTAACCTGCTCATTTAAGTAAGGTTCTATAGCTCGCTCGTTTACCTGCTGATAAATAGGCGACATTATAAAAATACTTAGAAAAAGCGACATCCCTAATAATACTTGGTTTGACGGTGTTTGCTGTAAGCCAATTGCTTGGCGCAAAATGGCGAGTACAACAATTATTCGTGTAAAGGAGGTCATCATAATTATGGCAGCCGGTATAAAACTCAGCGCCGTCATAATTGCTAAAACTTGTAACGTTACTGAGTAATCCTGTGTGCCATCAGCGTTTGTTGTAATAGTAAGCGCATCAATTCCTTCTGCGCTTACACTTGGTACAAACACCATGGCAAAAATAATAAGCAGCCACTTTGTCATAGGTTTAATTCTTTTTATTTTGGTTTGATTGCGGGTTTAAAAGTTTACCAAATCGTTTAGCGAGTTCAGGTAGTTCTTTTTCACTTAATGGGGTTTCTAACTTGTGTAAGTAATTAATACTGTGGGGAGTTACACCAAGTAAATGCTGAGCATTATCTATCTCAACAACCATTAAACGCTCGCGAGAACCCAAAGGTAGACTTCTGACTACTTTAAATTCATCGCTGTTTGCTAAATTTGGATTAAGCTTTTTAACAAAAAATGCCAGCACAATAATCAGTACTAGCACCATTACAAGCGACAGCACCATAGAGAGTATATCTCCAGTGGGTGTTGCCACATCTGCTTTTGAAAAAACGGAACTCGTTAAAGCAATTAATAAGCTCATCGTAGTTTTTTGATCCGCTCTACTTGGCTTATCACGTCAGTTAAGCGAATACCAAACTTGTCGTTTACTACAACTACTTCACCATGGGCTATCAAAGTACCGTTAACTAGCACGTCTAGCGGCTCGCCCGCAACACGGTCAAGCTCAACAACAGAGCCTTGGTTAAGTTGCAATAAGTTACGAATATTAATTTTAGAGCGTCCTACTTCCATTGAAATAGTAACGGGGATATCTAAAATAGTGTCGAGTTTTCGTTTTTCATCGCCACTCATTTCGTGTTTTGAATCACTTAACTCATCAAGCTCTGCAACATGTGCTTCGCTACTATCATCTGGAGCTTCGGCTTCTGCTAATGCTGCTGCCCATTCATCCATTGTGTCTTGATCATCGCTCATACTTTTAACCTTTTAATCAATTACCAGTCTAAGTCTACACCGTCAGAGAGGTGTAAATCATCTTCTAGTTCTGCTAATTCTGCATCTGAGTCAATTTTCTTGCCGCCTTTGGTAAATACATGCAGCTCAGATTTAACTGAATCAGGTCGTTTAATTTTTTCACTAATTTGAAGCGCAACATTATCGCGAGAGCGACCCATTTTGGCTCTAAATGTAGGTAGTTCTTCAACAAATACGGTTATATGCTCAGGCATTTCAACCGGAATAATATCACCGGCTTTGAGTTCCATAATTTGTTTTAAGGTTAAATCAACTTCAAGTAACTGAGTTGATATTTCAACCTCTACATCCATTATTTCATCGCGAAGCGCTTTGCTCCAACGTAAATCAGTATCTTCAGTATCAGACTGAACACCCGCATCTAACAGCTCTCGAATTGGCTCAAGCATTGAATACGGAAGTGCAATATGAAAATCGCCACCGCCACCATCGAGCTCAATATGGAAAGAACTAATAACCACAACCTCAGTTGGGCTTACAATATTAGCCATAGCTGGGTTTACTTCAGAATCGAGATATTCAAACGATACATCCATAACCGGTGCCCAAGCTTCTTTATAATCTTCAAAGATTATTTTAAGGAGCATTTGTACAATTCGGCGCTCTGTTGGGGTAAATTCTCGGCCTTCTATTTTTGCATGATAACGCCCGTCACCACCAAAAAAGTTATCTACCAATATAAACACAAGTCGTGCTTCCATGGTAATCAAGCCAGTGCCTTTTAAAGGTCTAAAACGCACCATATTTAAACTGGTTGGAACAAATAAAGTATGAATATACTCGCCAAACTTAATCATTTGCACGCCGTTAATAGACACCTCTGCGGTGCGGCGCATCATGTTAAATAGGCTAATTCGCATATGACGAGCAAAGCGTTCATTAACAATTTCCAGCGTCGGCATACGACCACGCACGATCCGATCTTGCGAAGAAAAATCGTACTGAAGCGTACTTCCCCCGCCATCTTCACCGTCGTGTATATCTTCCTCTTCAACGTCATCAACACCATGCAATAGCGCATCAATTTCGTCTTGGGATAATAAATCGCTCACGCTAACCCCTTATTGCATCACAAAGCCGGTAAACAATACCCGCTCAATTACTTTGCTGCCTTCAACATCCATTAAGGCTTTTTGTACCTTTTCAAGTGCAGAAAAACGAAGTGTTTCTTTACCTGAGCTCGTACTTAACTCATCAGCAGTTGTAGTAGAAAACACGCTTAGTAGCGTCCCTTCTATTAGTGGAATGTGTTTTTTGGCTGTTTCTTCATTTACTTCGCCACGTACTAGTAACTGTACTTTAATTTGCACAATTCTGTCGCGACTTGAACCGGGAACGTTAAATACAAATGGGCGTGGCATTGACACATATAAAGCACTGCCTATTTCAGCTGAATCACCAACTGCAGCAGAAGGTGCATCTGCTGACATCGCAGTCTCTTCATCTAAGGTTTCAACTGGCGCATCCGAACCCGACATAAAAAAGTAACCTGCAGCACCGCCTACAATAAGTAGTACAGCTACTATGATTATTATTAGTTTCTTTTTGCTTTTACCGGTTTCTTCAATTTCTAAACTTGTTTCTTCAGCCATCATGATTCCTTTAATCGCAAAGGTACTTGCTTGTTTTAGTTATTATAATAGCAGCACTTAGGCATAGTAATCTATTGATGATGAAGTTTGTTGTCGAGAACTTTGTGCAGTGTTATTTGCTTGCTCGTCGTTTTCATCATTAACTGACTTATTATTAGCCATATTACCTTGGGGTCCACTCTCACTTTGCTCGGCAGTTTCACCACCTGATTGCCCATAAGAAATAGTACTTTCACCAAGCTCTAATCCTTGTTGCGCTAACATTTCACGTAAGCGCGGCATTGATTGTTCAAGTGCTTCTTTGGCTTGCTGGTTTTGTACTACAAAGTTTATATGCGCTTGTTCTGCATCGCTACGAATACGTATTTGCATACTGCCCATTTCGGGAGGATCTAGGCGAATTTCTGCTTCTTTATTATTAATGCTCAGCATTGAGCTAACGCGCTCTTGCAGTAATTTAGCTGCATCACTTTTAACAATATTAATTGCCTGCATTACACCAGGATCAATACTTACTTGCTTAACTTGCGATGTACTTTGTAATTGTTGAGTTTGTATTATTTGGGTATCAAGTAAGCTCTGCTCGTAACTTAATGAGTCGTATTGGCTTAATGTGCTCACTTGCTGAGTATTTAAAGCAGCTGTAATTTGCGTAAATACTTGTGCCACGCGTACAGGAGTTTGTTCTGCAGTTATTTTTTTAAGGCCATCTTTTTGTAATTCTTCAAGTGATTTTAATAAATCATCACGCTTAGTTGAGGTTGTTACGGCTTTATTTAAATCAGCCTCTTCGTTTGTTGATGTCTTTAAGCTTAACTTTTGTGGATTATATACTGTGTTAGGAGTCTCTGACGCTACAAACGTTTTTGAGTCTGTCTTAGCGGTATCGGCAAGTCCTATTTCAATTGAAGCTTTTAATTCATTAACTGTTTGCTTAAGCACTGCCAATTGCTCGCCTTTAGGCTGCTCTGTTTTAATATAAGCGTTTAACTGCGTTAATAAGCTTTGTTTTTCAGTTGTATTAAGTGAATTGATTTCTGCGCTAAAAGATTGTTTTGTGCTCGTGCTCTGCGTTTTTTCGTTATCAGTAATAAATTGCGCAAGCATTTGCTTAAGATTTGAAGTGCTACTAGTTGCGTTACTTGTTGAATCAGTATTTTCTAATACCTTAACTTGCGCGTTAAGTTGTGAGCGCTGCTCAGGCGTTAAACTAGCAATAACATCATTAGCTTTAATTAAGCTTGCATCTTTAGTCATTAACGTATCTATTGCTGCATTATTATCAGCTTCAGTTGCGGCTAAAGAAGACTGAGTAACGCCCGCTTTGTCGGTGAGTGTTGGCAAAACTATATTATTTTCATCAGCAGACTTATTTTGTCCTAGCTGCTCTTTAAAACTCATTGATGCAACTTCAGGTTTTTCTAATATAGGGCCAATGCTGTCATCGGGCTTTTTATTTATAGAATTTAATGGCCCTTCAATAGCTTCAGCAACACCACTTTTACGATGCTTGCCTTCATTTAATGGTAACGAATTCAAAGATAGTGAGCTAAAGTTATCGCTTTTTGAATCAGTTAATTTAGCCGTTTTAGAGTCTACATTAGTGGCAATTGAATTTTGCACTACACTGGCTGTATTCGCTTCTTTAGCCGATACTTTATCACTTGTATTAGTGGATGCAATTATTGGTGTGCTTTGTAATTCTGAATTCTCTATTTCTGTATTCTCTATTTCTGTGTTTTCTATTTCGGTATTCTCTGCTTGTATAGCTTCTAGCTCTGCATTTTCTGATTCTAAACTGTTAGTTGCATCGAACGGCTTATTGACCGAAGTGCTCATTGCTTGTGCTGAATTAATTTGATCAAGCATCTCAACAGACACAAAAGTAACTTCGTCTGTTGTTACTTCATCTAGCTTTACGCTCAGATTTTCATTTTCTTCTGGCTGTTTATGCTTAGGTATGGCAATCGAATTTTCGGCATCGGGATTTTTATTGCCTTTAAGCAATGGCTCCATAGAGTTATGCGCTTCGTTTAGCTGACTTAAAAATTCATCGCCTAAATTTTCTTCGCCATTAGCTAAACTATTGTCTTTAAAAGCTAACAGTGAATCTTTTTCAGAAGAAACTAAAAACGAAATGTTATTCATCGCCATAAATCACCTAATACCATTACGGCAATATGCCACCGCATACCGCCAAAAGTTGAATTCCACTAAGTAACAAAGCAATTAACGTGCCTAAATTACAAAGCTTTACGACGTTGAAAAAACTGATTAGCTGAAAACTCATCTAACATTTTTTGCTCATTTTTTGCCATTAACGCATTTGCTTTGAGTTTTTGATTTTCGATTAGTTTGGCAACTGCTTTAGCTTTAATTTGCTGCTTAAGCCATAGAGTTTTACGTTGAGTAACAACTTGCTTAGCGGTATTTACGGTACTTGCTTGTTGCCGAATTGCCTCTTCAATTTTAGCTATGAAAGCATGGTACTGACCAAACCCTGCACTAGATAAACCCGACTTACCTTTTAGGTGTAACTGCTGAGAGTATTCAAGTCTAAAATTGTTTAAACCTTGTAGCTTTTGTTGATTCGATTGCAAGTTTTGATTAGCTTGTAAGTAACTCATGCGCAAATTTTCTTCTTTATCATTTTCAATTTTGAGCAATAAATCGAGTTTGTTTTTAGCCATTATGCTTGTCCTAGTAACTGAGCAAGACCTTGCAGACCATCATCGTAACTAATGACATCTCGCATACCTTGTTGTAAAAATGCATTCACTCTTGGCATCATATTTATAGCTTGGTCGAGCATTTGATCGGTCCCTTTTTGATAAGCGCCTAACGTAATCATGTCTTTGTTTTGTTGATACATTGAATACACTTGTTTAAGCACTCGGGCTTGTTGCATATGCGGCTCAGAAACAACTTGAGGCATAACACGCGAAATCGACTTTTCAATATCTATAGCGGGATAGTGCCCACTGTCAGCTAAATCACGCGATAGTACAATGTGGCCATCTAATATAGCTCGCGCTGCATCAGCAATAGGATCTTGCATATCATCGCCTTCACTCAACACCGTAAAAAAGCCAGTAATTGAACCTTGCCCTTCACCGCCATTACCAGCACGCTCCACCAGCGCAGGTAATTTAGCAAACACCGAAGGCGGATAACCCTTTGTAGCGGGCGGCTCGCCAACAGCAAGTGCAATTTCACGTTGCGCCATTGCATAACGCGTTACCGAATCGAGTAACAATAATACGTTTAAACCCTGATCTCTAAAATACTCTGCAATAGTTACGGCGCTCTCACAGCCTTTTAAACGCATAAGTGGTGATGAATCAGCAGGCGCTGCGACAACAACTGAGCGTTTGCGCCCTTCTACACCGAGTATTTCTTCAATAAATTCTTTTACTTCGCGGCCACGCTCCCCCACTAAGCCAACAACAATGACATCAGCTTCGCTACCTCGGGTCATCATACCCAGTAGTACTGATTTACCCACACCAGAGCCTGCAAACAAGCCCATACGCTGGCCTTGCCCTACTGTGATAACCGAGTTAATAGCACGCACACCTACATCCATAGGCTTAGTGATTGGTCTTCTTGAAAGCGGATTTATAGTATTTTGCGCAAACTTTAAATGATGCTCAGCATTAATTTTACCTAAGCCATCTAGCGGTCGCCCTAAACCATCCACCACGCGGCCTAATAAACTCATCCCTACAGGTAAACCTAAATTATTTACTTGAGGAATAACACGCGCACCAGGTAATACACCAGAGATGTGGTCGTTAGGCATTAAGTACAAAGTTTGATCGTTAAAACCGACTATTTCGGCGTCTACAAAGCCGTTCATAGTTTCTATTTTACATTGGCTACCAACGGGTGCACGTAAACCTCTAGCCTCAAGGGTAAGGCCAACAACACGCGTTAAAATACCTGCCACAGCAGGCGCCGGGGTTTTAATATGTTGTTGATATTGAGATAAGCGTTCGCTTAAAGGTGCACGTTGAGTTGACATAACACGCCAATAAAATAGTTAGATACCACTATTATGCAAAAAACTATCCAACGTTTCTTTGACACGTGTTTTAAGGGTCATGTCGAGTGACGATTGCGCTGTTTTAACTTCACAGCCACCGCGCTCAAGAGTGGGCTCTGCCATTAATTGCCAGTTATTATCAATAATGGTTTGTTCGCCGTAGCTCTCTTTTATGAGTTCTAAGTCTTCGGGGTTTAAATGGATTCGTACTTTTTCTTGCTCCGCATTAAGTGAATCAATACTTTGCTTTAACGTATGTAAAATTACATCAGGCGATGTTTTTACTTCTTGATAAATAACAGCTTCCGCCAACATGCTAGCAAGTTGTACTAATTGCTTCTCGGCTTGTTCGTCCACTTTATCTAGCGGTGCAGTTAACCCCTCTAAAATGGTTTTTAAACTTGTTAACTGCTCTTCAATTAATGGTTTTACATCTTCAAGGCCTTGTGTTTTACCTTGCTCTAAGCCTTCTTTGTAGCCTGCTTCTTTACCTTCGCCAACGCCTTTTTCAAAACCGTCTATGTAGCCTTGCTCATGACCTTGCTTAAGGCCTTCTTCGTACGCGTCTTGTCTAATGCGTTCAAGCTCAACCATGGTAAGCGCAGGGAGTTCTGGTTCTTGTGGCTCATCAATAGGCATTTCTTCGGCTAATTCTTTTTTGTACAACTCACTAAGCGGTGTGCCGTAAGCCGTAGAGCGATTGCCAAAGCTGCTCTCATCTGGTGCTACATCTGGAATAGCCCAGTTTTTTAATAATTCATCTGCTTCATCAGCCCGAAGTGTGCGTCCTTTGAGTTTGCTCATAGTTTACAGGAACTCCTCGCCACCGCCGCCGCCCAGCTGAATTTCACCTGAGTCAGATAAACGACGCGCTGTTGATAAAATCTCTTTTTGCGCCGCCTCTACTTCACTTATACGAACAGGTGCCATAGCTTCTAAATCATCAGCAAGCATTTCGGCTGCACGCTTAGACATATTGCCCAGTATTTTGTCTTTAAGGGCATCGTCGGTGCCTTTAATTGCTTTCATTAATACGTCTTGTTGTACTTCTCGTAGGATTGCTTGAATACCGCGGTCTTCAACATCCATTAAGTTTTCAAACACAAACATAAGATCTTGAATTTGCTGCGACATCTCTTCGTCATGTTCACGAATAGAGTCCATTAACTGCCCTTCTACATTGGTATCTAGGTAGTTCATAATATCTGCAGCAGCTTTTAAGCCACCCATTTTAGCGGCTTGTGCACCTGCTTGGCCGGCAAATTGTTTTTCCATGATTTCGTTTAGCTCTTGCAGTGCTGCTGGCTGAACTTCTTCAAGGTTTGCAATACGCATGGTTAAATCTAAGCGTACTTTTTCAGGGAACTGAGCAATAATTTCAGCTGACTGTTCTGGCTCTAAATACGATAATACAATGGTTTGAATTTGCGGATGCTCATTACGAATAATGTTTGCTACCTGCTTAGAGTCCATCCATTTTAATGAATCCAAGCCTTTAGCGCCTGAGCCCATAACAATTTGGTCAATAAGGCTAGCGGCTTTGTCTTCACCAAGGGCTGCTGTAAGCGCTTTTTTAATAAAGTCTTCTGACTGAAAACCAATGGTACTAAAGCTTTGAATTTGTTCTATAAACAAGTTATGTACAGCGCTAATCTTAGCTTGTGATAAGTCCTGTAACCCAGCCATCGCCATACCCACTTTTTGCACCTGTTTAGGTTCTAAGTGTTTAAGGATTTGCGCGGCATCTTCTTCTGATAAACTCAAAAGTAATATAGCGGCTTTATCTACCCCATCTAGCTTATCAACATCAAAGGCTGGCGGGAGTTGTTTTTGTTCTTGATCAGTCATCTTCTGTTAACCACGCTTTGACTACTTGTGATGATAGTTCTGGTTCGTTAGCTACAAGGGCACGAATTGCTTTAAGTAAATCTTCGTCGCCATGTAAATCCGGTAACTGCAGTGTACCATCACTTGAGAAACCAACCGAAGCAGAATCAAAGTCTTTATTTAGCATATCAAGCGTGTTGTCGCCAATATCTACGCCTGAACTTAATGCATCTTCGTCGTATTCTTCTAGTGTATCGTCTGGGTAAATTAAGCGTTTAAGCATTGGTTTTACTACTGCCATTATCAATACAATGATAACTAAGGCGCCTAATACAAGGCGGGCTATTTTCATAAACCAGTCTTGTTCCCACAGTGGCACTTCTATTGCTAAATTTGTTTCTTCACGTACAAACGGCACTGTTACGACTTCAAGTGCATCACCACGTTGCATATCAAAACCTACACCACCTTGTAGTAAGCGACGAATATTTGACAATGCCTCTACCGAGCGTGGAGTCATGGTTGTTTCACCGTTTTCTCCCACTTTAGCAATGTAGTCAACAGCAACTGATACGCTTATTCTACGTATTACACCACTTTGCTGACGCTTATGAGAAATTGTAGTGTCGAGTTCATAATTACGCGTGGCTTCTTTGTGGCTGCGTGTTGGTGACGTAGCTGTGCCTGCACCACCTTGCCCCGCAACCTCAGGAATGTTCGAGTTTAACGGTGGCTGATTTGTAAGCGCACCTGGAATACCAACAGCTAGGCCGCCAATGTTATTTTCTTCAAATGTGGTTTCGCTTCTAACCGCTGGTAGGTCTGGGTTATAACGCTTTTGAGTTTCCTCAATCGAGCTAAAGTCCATGCTCAAATCAACTTGAGCTGTATAGTTTGCAAGCCCAACAACCGGTATTAAAATACTGTCTATTTTTTCAAGGTACTCTTGTTCGCGCTTACGTTCTAAGTCGTATTCTTTACGAGAGCGTGCTGCTAATGAGCTTTGCGAACCTGAATTTAATAATCGACCATTTTGATCGGTAACAGTAACTCGCATAGGCTCTAAACCCTGTACTGCCGAGGCAATCATATCAACAACAGAGTCTACTTCTTCACGGTCGAGTGAGCGACCACGCTTAAGCGTTAATACAACTGTAGCTGATGGTTTCTTCTCTCTGCGGGCAAATACGTTTTCTTTAGGAATGGCTAACAATACTTTAGCGCGAGTAATATTATTAAGCTCTTCAATGGTGCGGGCAAGTTGTTGCTCGCGGCCATGTTTTAGGCGTTCGCGCTCTAAGCGTTGGCTTACACCAAAGCCCATATCTTGCATAATTATATCAGAGCCCGACGCTGGCCCTTGCTCTAACCCTTCGCGGGTCATTAACAATTTAATATTTTGGTATTCGCTTTCATCAACCGACACAACGTTGCCATCTAGTTGATATTCAATTTGTTGCGCATCTAAAAAGTCGAGCGTTTGAATAAGCTCTTCAGTTTGCATTTTGCCTAACGGGCGCATATCTGGCTGACGAGCCCAAATAATAATAAAAATCGCGATAGCTAAACAAATAGCCAATGCTATAACCAATGTTACTTGGCGCAATACATCAACACCATTTAAAGCACTTAAGTAGCCTGACTTTTGTTCTTGTTGATCATCACCACCACTTTGGTCAATACCGCCACCAGCAAGTGCTAGGTCTGTAGATTGGTTAGATTGCGCCACAATAATTCTCCACTACCTAATTAAACAGGCATGTTCATGATTTCTTTATAAGCTTCAACAAGTTTATTACGAACCTGTACTGTAGCCTCAAAAGCAACTGACGATTTTTGAGAAGCAATCATCGCCTCAGCAAGCGATACACTTCGATCCCCCATCTCAACCGCTTTTACTTTTTGACCTGCATCTTGCTGTAGACCGTGCACTGTATTTAATGCATCACTTAGCATGTCGCCAAACTGGGAAGTAGAAGTAGGCTGAACTTGAGTCGGCAATTTATTTATTTGATTATTACGGCCGGCTTCTAAAGCCATTGATTGCATTTCTTGAAATACAGCACTGTTTTGAATTTTCATAATTTATCTCTGACACGCAGTGAACTCTTACAAGTAATAAAGCACAAAGCATGCCAAATAATTAATCATTAAAATACAATAGGTTAACTTTAATTTGTGTTAGTCAGAGTTTTGACAACCCTAAGTTCGCAGCGCAAACTTAGGGTTTATAGGAGGTTATGCTGGAAGTGAAATACCTAAATCGCGCATTTGCGCTAGTTTATAACGTAAAGTTCGTGGGCTTATGCCCAATGTTTCGGCAACGTCTTTACGCTTGCCTTGGCAGCGTGCAAGGGTTTCTAAAATAATACGATGCTCTTTGTCTTTAAGCTCATCTTTATAGCTACCGGTGTCTGCCGCTAGCAAGCCCTGCTTAGGTTCAACCTCGGCATGTGATTTTTCATCATAATATGCAGAGCTTAGCGTGCTTTTATCAACGCCTTTATCTGCGTGAGCTAATTCTGTTGACGATACTGTTTGCGCCGGCGCCAATGATGGCTCCATAACAAAGTTATTAGCTGCTAAGTTTTCAATAAAAATAGCATGCTCATTTATTGTGTTACCCGTGCGCAGTATAAGTGCACGCTGTATAACGTTATCAAGCTCGCGCACATTACCAGGCCACGCGTGAGCCAATAACTTTTGCTCGGCACCTTTATCTAAATATGCCATAGGCTCTTTGCTTTTACTTATATGGCGCTCAATTAAATGCTTAGCCAATACAATAATATCGCCAGGGCGTTGGCACAATGGTCGCCACATTAGTGGAAAAACATTAAGCCTGTAATATAAATCTTCTCTAAACTGATTTTCAGACACGGCTTCTTTTAAATCACGATTACTGGTTGCCAAAATACGTACATCGAGCTGAATTGTTTTACGCCCCCCTAAACGCTCAACTTCACGCTCTTGCAGTACGCGTAACAGCTTTGCTTGTAGCCCTAAGTCCATCTCAGTAATTTCATCAAGTAAAATAGTGCCGCCTTGTGCTTGCTCAAACTTACCCGGACATGCTTGAATCGCGCCCGTAAAAGCTCCTTTTTCATAACCAAATAACGTGGCTTCAAGCATATTTTCAGGAATAGCCGCGCAGTTAATCGCCACAAATGGCTCATTACAACGGCTTGACTTATCATGAATATAACGAGCAAGTACTTCCTTACCTGAACCACTTGGGCCAAGTACCATTACACTTGCATCAGAGCGTGCTACTTTACTCGCAAGCTCCAATAATTGAATACTAGTTGGGTCAGCAACAATAGGTCCGTCGGTTTCTTTTGCTTTTTCAGGCAAATAACGACTCACCATATTTAACAGCACTTCAGGTGCAAATGGTTTAGCCATGTAGTCAATTGCACCTAGGCGCATCGCCTCTACCGCATCGTCAATTGTGGCGTACGCCGTCATCATCAATACAGGTAAATCAGGGTGGTTTAATTTAATACTGCGTAGTAAATCCAGGCCACTCATTGCGCCCATTTGCACGTCGCTTACAACAAGCGAAAATTGATCTTTTTTAAGCAGTAACATTGCTTGCTCAGCACTGCTCGCTGCAACACATTCAATACCCGACATTTCAAGGGTATCTATTAAGGCTTCACGAAGCCCTGCGTCATCTTCGACAACTAAAATAGTGTTACTCATAATGAACCCTCTAGTTTAGATGTTGCCTTAATAGGCAGTAACAAACTAAAGCAGGCACCACCCTGCGTATTATTAGTCACATCAACACGACCTTGGTGCGCACTAGCTACCGAACTTACTACCGCAAGCCCTAAACCTGTGCCCTGACTTTTTGTAGTAAAAAATGGTTCAAAAATTTTATCGCTTTGGCTTAAATCAACACCTGGGCCATTGTCGCTCACACTAATACGAACCATATCTAAATCTTTTAAATCTCTTTGTGCGCTAATTTTTACTTTTGCACCGCCGCCAATAACTTGAATACTATTGTGCACAAGATTTTGAATAGCACTGGCCAATGCCGTTTTATTACCGACTATTTGTATATCTGGCTCTGGTAAGCTTACATCCAGCTCACTTTCATTAAGTGCAACCATCGCATCAGCACCTGCTTTAACTTCTGTTAAAAGCTGCTGCATTGAAACTTGCTCAACAACTTGCTGATCGCCACTTTTAGCAAATAACAGCATGTCGTTTACTTGAGTTTCTAAATCTTTTAAACGCGACATTAACTTTGTTTGAAAGTTATCGCGAGATGCTTCGGGTAAGCGTTTTGATCCTAAATTAGCGGCGTAAAGCATAGCGGCTGAGAGCGGCGTACGGACTTGATGCGCCAGTGACGCAACCATTTTACCCAGCGCGCTTAATCGCTGCATATGTGCAACACGTTTTTGTAAGCGGCGGGTTTCGGTTAAATCCGTCATTAAAATAAGTTGCCCAGGCTCTGGTGCTAAAGCAGTAATATCAAGCTTTATTAGGCGCCCGTCTTTTAAAGACACTTCGTGGCCATCATCTTGATGTGGCCTAAAAGAGCGCTGAATAACATTAAACCAGCGTTCGCCTTCAAGTGGCTCGCCAAGCATATCAATCGCTATTTGATTCGCTTTTGCAATCAACCCTTTGCCATCAAGTACAACCACGCCTGCTGGCATGGTATCAACCAAATGCGAAAGCCAACTTGCTTGCTTGCGCAGATCGCTTAATTCACCAATGTACTCCTCTTGAAGTAAACATGGGTTATACTGATTTGCAGAAAAAAACTGTGGTTTTAGCACGCTAGCAAGGGCCATAATCAAATCTCGAATTGATGTAGATACATGTCTAAATGCACGATTTATACCAAAATTTATTTACATATTTATCATTAAGTTACATCAATAATTTGAGCGACATAAAAATGACGCACACAAAAAGGAATAATAATGAGTGAGCAAATAAAGTGCCGTTGCCCGTGGCTCGACACCACTAAACCCGACTACGTTATTTACCATGATGAAGAATGGGGTGTGCCTCTTTATGATGATACAAAGCTGTTTGAATTTATTACGCTTGAATCAGCGCAAGCGGGTTTAAGCTGGTATACAATTTTAAAAAAACGCAGCGGTTATAAAAAAGCATTTGCTAATTTTGATGTAAATAAAGTGGCACAATTCACACAAGATGATATTGAGAGATTAATGCTTAATGAGGGGATTGTGCGCAATCGCTTAAAAATTGAGGCAACTGTTAACAACGCTAAACGCTTTATAGAAATACAAGAAGAATTTGAAAGTTTTAGTAACTACCAATGGCAGTTTGTCGATAATAAACCGATTATAAGTAATTTAAATAACGCTGAGGACTACCCGGCAATTACAGAAGCATCAACCGCATTTGCGAAAGATTTAAAAAAACGGGGTTTTAAGTTTTTAGGCCCTACAACGGTTTACGCTCATATGCAGGCCTGCGGTATGGTTAACGATCACAGTAATGATTGTTTTAGAAAAGAAGAAATTATTGAGGCTTTTAGTAGTAAGTGATTAAAAGCCATAAAAGTGATTTGTTCACAAAGAGGTTAAGAGACGCTGCGCTTTAGAGAAGTAACGCGTAAGTTGACAATGGTTTCTCATTTATCCTCGTTTTTTCTCTTTGTGAAATAACGTTTTATTTAAATGATTAAAAGCTACGCTTTTCACGCGAGCAAGTCTAGCGTCTACAACAAAAGTAAAAACCGTGTAGGTGCGAATTTACTTCGCGCTCTTGCTAATATTTTTTAAGTAAAGTGTGGTATAAAACCGCACCTACAAAACGAGGGGTTCTTTATCTACTGTGTTTGGCCAATTTATAACTAAACACTGACAGCTGCTTTTAAACCTTAATCTCTTGAAAGATTATACTTTTTCATTTTCTCAACGAGTGTTGTTCTGCGAACACCTAATATTTCGGCTGCGCGAGCTACAACGTAATCATAGCGCTCTAACGCTTGGGTTATTAAGCTTATTTCGAGCTCGGCTAAATAATCTTTAAGTTCAATACCATCATCTGGCAATAACCCACTACCCGTTTGGCTAAACTCAGCGTCAGGCTCACTTTCGTAATCGCTAAAACCGGTGCTAAATATGTCGTTAAAGGCGTCTTTTTCCATTAACTCTTCAGGATATTCTGGCTCGTAGGCTTCAACTTCAATGTAACGATATTTATTAGGTAAATCGGGAATATCGACCACTTTTTCAGGAAACATAATAACCATACGCTCCACCAAATTAGCAAGCTCACGAATATTACCAGGCCAAGCATGTTCTTTTAAGCTCTCAACTGCGCGCTCGGTAAACTTAGCGGTAGAACCTGTTTGGTCGTTAACTCGGCGCATTAACTCCTTTAAAAGCAGCGGAATATCATCAGCACGTTCACTCAGTGATGGGTTTTCGATAGGAAATACATTTAAGCGGTAATATAAATCTTCCCTAAAACTACCCTCTTCAATCATTGTTTCCAAATTACGATGCGTGGCTGCAATAACGCGTACATCAGCTTGGATAGCCTTTGTACCACCAACACGTTCGTAGCTGCGTTCTTGCAATACTCGCAGCAACTTAACTTGCATTTGCAGTGGCATATCGCCTATTTCATCTAAAAATAGCGTCCCGCCTTGAGCTAGTTCAAACCGCCCTTTACGAGCCGATATAGCACCAGTAAACGCGCCTTTTTCGTGGCCAAATAGTTCACTTTCGAGCAGTTCTGCCGGTATAGCACCACAGTTAACTGGTACAAACGGTCCATTAATACGCTTTGAAAGCAGGTGTACATTACGGGCAACCACTTCTTTACCTGTGCCTGATTCGCCTAAAATTAAAACATTAGCGTCGGTTTTTGCCACTTGTTCAATTAAAAAGCGAACATCTTTTACGGCATCTGTTTCACCAACTAGCCCATCAAAAATTTTATGCGGTTTAGTATGCTTATGCTCATTAGGCAGCATACGCTGATACTGCTGGCAATCGTGAAGTAACTGAGTTGTCACTTCGTGATTAAATGGCTCGCAAATAAGCCCCACCACATTAGCTATACTTAATAGTGGTTTTAGCGTTTCGCCAATTAATAAAAACGGTAATGTTGGATAGCGTTTAATTAAGCTTTCGTGGTCAAGTGATTGCAACGCTCCTAAAATAATCATGCATTCTTGCTGCTGATATTTTTTGCATTCTTGCTCAAAGCAGTCTTCGCTTAATAGTTGAACAGCTTCACCAATAAAGCCAAGTGAAGCATTTAATCCTATTGCGCGGTTGTTATTATTATCTAAAATCAAGATCATATTTAGCGAGCCGTACTTTCACTAATTTGTATAATTAGTTAAATTGTAAGCCAGTTCAGCATGGATGCAAGTGATAGCGGCAGTTTTTTGACATAAACGCCAAAAAACAGACGGGCTAGTTAAGTCAATCATACTTAATAGTTAATCATTAAGTATGAGTTGTAGTTTTAACTTAGTTATTACTCGGTGATTACTTAATGATTACCTAAATACAACTTAGCCTTAAAAATTAATTTACTCGGCAATAAAAATGCTATTGTTAGTAAATAAACTCAATTATAAATTTAAGTTGAAGTTACAAATGCCGATACATAAATAAGTGAAAATGCTTGGCATTAATATTGCTTTGTTTTTATAAAAGTATAAAAGCTTTATTAGATTTTTATATAAGTTTTTATATTAGCTTTCACATAATTTTATCGTTTTAAATTTTAGGATTTTCCCATGGCTCATGTCTCAGTAAAAAAATACGGTCAAGTTCGTGCTAGTAGTATTGCCGAAATGGCTCCTTACGAACAAATAAACCTTATATTCAGTAATATTATCGGTCGCTTAGCAGCAACAAAAGGGTTTATTGAGCGCAAAGAAATACAAAAAAAAGGTGAAAACATTTCAGCCTGTGTTTTATTATTTGGTGCACTGCAAGACGCACTCAATTTAGAAGTAGAACAAGACCCTAGTATTTCTAACAATTTATTGGCACTTTACGATTACTGCCAGCGCCGTTTAACGCAAGCGAACATAAACAACGATATTGAAGCAATTATTGAAGTATCAAGTATTGTTAAAGAAATTAAAGAAGGCTGGGATAACATCCCGCTAGATCAACGCAACCCTGCAGTTTAATTTTAATTATGGAATCGCCAACATCTTCAGAGCCACTAACCAACTACTCTGAGCTCATACAAACGTTGCTTAGTAAAATTGAAGTGTTAGTAAATGATGATAATGCAGACGAAGCTCAGCCTTTTTTAGACACTTTAAATACTGAACTAAAGCAATGGTGCGAAAGTAGCGAAGGTCCAAGTACAGAGCAATTAGAATTAATTCAGCTTCGTATAAATACCATTTTAGTTAAAGCGAATAGTGCAAAAAACGAATCATCAAAAGCTATTATTAAACATAAAAAATCAGGAAAGGCGATAAAAGCTTATAAAGCCATCTAGTAAAAAGGTTTAATAAATGGCCTTCATTTTAACTAAATACATGGCTATAGCTTACTATTTGAATTAAAGAGCAGTACACAATAAAAAACCGCTAAATTTAAACTTAGCGGTTTTTTTATTGACTCGTAATACTTTTAACCCAGTTATTAATTTGATTGCCTAACTACGCCTGGCATGTTCTCTAATTGAGCTTGAACATAACTACTGGTGTTATTAAGGCTCGCTACTAATAAATCCATCGCATTATATTGAGCATATAGTCGAGACGATAGCGACTCCATTTTACTGGCAAGGTCCAAGCGATCATCATCTAAATCGTCTAGCTGATTTGTTTTACTGTCTATTCGGTTTTGAATAATACCATCGGAATCTGTATAAAAGCTCATTAGCTCATCAAACGACTGTGCAAAGCCATCATCGTCATCACCTACAAAAAACTGTTGCACTAAATTTACATTAGCGTCTATTTGCTCATCTAGTGTTTCTGTATTTAGGGTTAAAACACCGTAGCGGTCTGTTTCAACACCTAATTGCGAAAGCGATAACGAATTACCATCGCCTAAATCAACTGATTCAGTTATTTCACTACGGAGCTTTGACATAACACCACGAAGTAGTGAGTCACCAGCCATTACTCCGGCTCCACTTTCACCAGATGCACCTAAATTATTACTAAGCTCTAATAACTCATTGTAACTAGTAATGAAGCTATTTAAACCAGCTTTTATATTATTATTATTTTCGGTAACTGATATGTCGCTTATGTCGTCATCTGTATCGTGCGGTTTTTTAGCAGTTATTGTAATACCGTCAATCACTCCGGCAAATTCATTAGATGAACTACTTACAGTTAGCGAGCCATCAATGGTAATTGATGCATCAGTTGCTGCAATTATTTCACTCGTATTTTGCACACCAGCAGAGTCAAATGCCAAACGAGAAAGACCATTTACATCTGTGTTATTACCATCAATATCAGCAATTTCTATTTTAATTTCATTTTCTGCACCGCTATTTTTAGCGGACATAACCAAATGCTGGCCACTATCATCAGTAATGATAGTCGCATTAATGCTGTCATTATCGTTGCTGTCGTTTATCGCATCACGAATCTCACTAAGTGTCGCAGTATCTGATACTTCAATATCAAAGCTATTATCACCAGAGGTTAGGGTCATTGTTCCCTGACCTACCGCTGTATCAGCATCGAAAGCTTGCGACAGTATTTTATGCTCCGTGGCTAAGTTGTTAACTTTTACATCATAACCACCTGGTTGAGCATCTTGGTCCGCACTTATAGATATAAAATCATCATTACCTGATGTACTGCGTTGTTGGTATTTGTCGCTATCACCCAATGCTTCCATTGAGGTTTGTACTTTTTCAAGCGCTGACTTTAGCGCTCCAACAGCAGAAATATCCGTAGTTAATTTACTTTCTGTAGTATTTAAGCGAGCTTCAGCAGGTGCTTGTTCAGCATTAACTAGCGCATCAACAATATCTGACACTGCTAATCCAGAACCTAACCCATTAAATGTAATAGACATACTTCACCTCTTAAATACTCAAAAATAAACTAACTTAGTGTTAGTAATTGAAACCACTCACTAAACTGTTTGGTCGATCAAAATTCCAGCAGATTCAGACAGTTTAGAAACTAGGCTTAATACTTCCTCAGAAGGGTATTGCTTAATAACTTCGCCACTGTTTTTATCTAGGACTTTAATCACATCGCGGCCTGAATCTTCATCAACTTTAAATTGCAAGCTTCGGTTCATTTCGCCCATAAAGTCCTGCAATTGTTGCGCCATTTGTTCTAGCTGTTCGCGCTCTAACGGCTGAGCTTTTTCATCTTGATTATTATTTTTGTATTGATTTTGCTGTAGCTTTTGTTGATTGAGCGCTTCCGTTTGCTTTACATCATCAACCGCTCGCTCAGTTAAAGAACTAGCGGCTTGCCCTACTTGCTTATCATCACCAGCAATGGGAGTCGGTAATGTTGTAATTTCTGCATTTGAAGTAATTGTATTCATAACAGATTCCTATTTGTACTTAATTAAACCAACAATAGCTTAGTTTATATTCTTAAACCACAAAAGGAGGTAGCTAAAGCCACCTCCTTTTTTAAAATACTAATACTGACTTTATGTATTAGTTAGCTAACCATTAAGCTATTACTCTAACTTATTAACCTAATAAGCTAAGTGCTGTTTGTGGTAACTGGTTCGCTTGCGACAAGATTGACGTACCTGCTTGTTGCAAGATTTGGTTTTTCGTCATTTGTGCAGTTTCAGTTGCAAAGTCTGTATCTTGAATACGGCTACGTGAAGCAGATACATTTTCAGAAATATTAGCCAAGTTACTAATTGTGTGGTCAAAACGGTTTTGAACAGCACCTAAGTCAGCTCTTTGCGAGTCGATATCTGCTAACGCAGCATCAATAACTGCAAGTGCATCTTGAGAACCTACTGCTGTTTTTAAATCAATTTTTGCTACTTCATCTAATGTAGAGTTACCTACGGTTGCTATCTCACCACCGGTAGCACCAACAGTAAACTTATCTGATGACGTCAGATTAACCTGAGAGTCTACTACAGCACCAGCTGCATCACCAAGTGTACCGTTTAATGTAGCAGTACTTGCACCATCACCAACCAGTAATACACCTGCTACGTCAGTTTCTTCAATTAATATGCTGCCAGCATCAGCGTCATACGTTGCGTTTATCCCAGCTTTACCAAGGTCAGATGCTAAATCAGACGCGCTTCCGTTATATGATGATAAATCAAAAGTTTTCTCACCAACAGTCAGTGTTCCCGTATCAGCTGATGACAACGCTGTAATTGTTGCTGTCACTGATGTTTGAGCTTTTATACCAGTTGCCGCTGCATTGATTGCGTCTGCTGTTTCCTGGGCATTTATGAGACTTAAATCTTCAGTTGTATTACCTTTTGGACCAGATAAAACAACCGCAGCAGAGCCTGCTGTAGAGTCGCTAAAAGCCGTACCTGCGGCTACCGTATTATTGAATACAGTGCCACCACCTTTAATAGCATTCTGACCTAGATTATCTGCAGCTATGTTGTTCAATGATACGTTAATTGTTTCATTAGCATTGGCACCAACT